>JBBRFV010000068.1:0-9324 GCA_038241335.1 Caulobacterales bacterium
GATCAGGCCTCGGACGCCCGGCGCCATCCCGCCGAACTGATCGGCCTGTCGGGGATGCACGAGGGCCAACGCGTACTCGATCTCATTCCCGGCGGAGGCTACTGGACCCGGATTTTCAGCGGAGTCGTCGGGCCGCGGGGCCGGGTCTATTCGGTGTGGCCGAAGGCCTACGCCGACGAGCAACTGCACAGCGTGCAATTGCTTCGCGATGCGGCCGCCGCCGCGCCCTGGACCAACGTCACCGTGCTGGTCCAGCCGACAACGGATCTGACCGCACCGGAACCCGTGGACGTGGTCTGGACCTCACAGAATTATCACGATTACAACGACCTCTTCATGGGCAGCCCGGGCAGCCGTACCCTGGCGACAGCCGCGTTTCGCGCCCTGAAACCCGGTGGCGTTTTCATTGTCATCGACCATGCCAGCGCGGCAGGCCGCGGACTCGCCGACACCGAGGCGCTTCACCGTATCGACTCCCGGACGGTTCGCAGCGAGGCGCTGGCCGCCGGCTTCGAGTTCGCTGGCGAGAGCACGGTGCTGGCCAACCCTGCGGATCCGTTGAACATCCCCGTGTTCGATCCCGCGATCCGCGGGCATACCAGCCAGTTCGCCCTCAAATTCCGCAAGCCGGCACATTGAAGCGGCCTCTGGACTCCAAGGGCGCCAGGTCACCGGGGGGCTGACCGCGCTCCGGTCCTTCCATTCGGTGTTCGCGCGCGGGATGACAAGCCGGGCGACGCAGGGCATGGATCGATCATGTCCTGTGATTTCCGGCCGCCGCGCAAGGCGCCGGACACTGGCCCCGGACGGCGGGACGAGGAAGCTTTCATGGCCAGTGCAGACCCGACCACAGATCGCCGTATCCGCTCTGTGGTCGTCGTCGGCGGGGGCACGGCCGGATGGATGGCGGCGGCGGCCCTCAACCGGCTGGTCGATCCCGGTCGCCTGAAAGTGACGCTGATCGAGTCCGCGCAGATCGGAACGATCGGGGTAGGCGAGTCGACCCTGCCGCATTTGCGGGCATTCAACGCCAGCCTCGGGATCACCGAAGCCGAGTTCATGCAGGCGGCGAGCGCGACGTTCAAACTCGGGGTCCGATTCGAGAACTGGGGGGCCGTGGGCGAAAGCTATTTTCACCCGTTCGGCGCCCATGGCGCGGGCAATGAAGAGGCGCCGTTTCATCACTACTGGCTCAAGGGATCCCAGACGGCGGATGTGGGCGCGATCGATGATTATTCGCTGCCGGCCGTGATGGCGCGCGAGGAGCGGTTCACGCCGCCATCCAGCGAGCCGGGAGCACTGCGCTCGACCTACACCTACGGTTACCAGATGGACGCCGCGCGGTACGCTGCTTTTCTTCGCGCGCGCGCTGAAGCCGCCGGCGTGACGCGTATCGAAGGCAAGGTCGTCACGATCAACCAGGACGACCGGGGTCTGATACGCTCGGTGACCCTTGAGCGCGGCGAAACCGTCGACGGCGACCTTTTCATCGATTGTTCGGGGTTTCGGGGCCTGCTGATCGAGCAGGCCCTGCACGCCGGGTTTACAGACTGGTCGCATTGGCTGCCGTGCGACAGCGCGGTCGCCATTCCCTGCAGCGGCGACCGGCCGGCCACACCCTACACCCGAGCGACGGCCCTGAAGGGCGGCTGGCAGTTCCGGATACCGCTGCAGCATCGGATCGGTAACGGCTACGTCTATTCCAGCGAGGCCATCGATCGTGAAGCGGCTGTCGATGAACTGGTCGGACGGCTGGAAGGCGCGCCTCTTGCGGAGCCTCTCCACCTGCGTTTCAAGGCCGGGCAGAGAACGCGCAACTGGATGGGCAATTGCGTCGCCATCGGCCTGTCCGCAGGCTTCATTGAACCGCTGGAATCCACCAGCATCTATCTGATCCAGAAAGCCATCACGACCCTGATAGAACTGTGGCCGGATCGGACCTTCGATCCCGCGGACAGCCGGGAATTCAATCGTATGATGGACGTGGAAGCCGAGCGCGTCCGGGACTTCATCATCCTGCATTACCACGCCACCCGGCGGGCCGATTCCCCGCTCTGGAACCACGTGCGCGCCATGACCCTGCCGGACAGTCTGGCCGAGAAGATCGATTTGTTCCGGAGCCGGGGCGCGGTCCAGCAGTACAAGGAAGGCCTGTTCGCCCACCCCAGCTGGGTCGCGGTCTTCCTGGGGCAGGGCGTGATTCCCGGGCGTCATCATCCCTTGGCCGACAAGGCGCCGAACGATCATCTGATCACCGGGCTGGCGGGCCTGCGCGAGACGATCCGGCGGACCGCCTTGGCCATGCCCGCCCACGACGCCTATCTCGCCAGCCTGCAGCGCTGAACGCCCAACGTGGGGTCAGGGTTTGTGAACGCAGAGCTGCGGAGTCTGTCAGATCGACGGCAGGCCTCGCTCGCGATTTGCGCCTGTATCCGCCCCGTCATTGTGTCGTAGGAAAGCAGGGTACGATCCCACCGGGATGCGATCGCCGTTCAGTGGGGGGCGGCGCCAGATCATGACGCCGTCGATTCGGACGCGCGGGGAACCAGCCGCCATGGGCTCGCTTATTCGCGCCAACGCCGCACGCGGCGCTTCGAAGACGCCCGTCGGCAAGGTCCCGACCACCAAGGGCCATGCCGGGCACGTCAGCCTGGGCGAACGCCTGCGGTACGCTTTCGACAAGAGCATGGCGGCCGGACCGGTGGCGCTGGCCGGCTGGCTGGCGCTGGTGTCGGTGGTGACGATCGCTCTGGCGGCGACGATCCTGGCCGCGACCCGGATCGGTCCTGAGGGCGGCTTCGACTTCGGCGAGGCAGCCTGGCAGTCGCTGATGCGGACCATGGACGCCGGCGCCATGGGCGGAGACTCGGGCTGGGTGTTCCGCTTCGTCACCCTGTTCGTAACCCTGATGGGCATTCTGGTCTTCTCGGCCCTGATCTCGATCATCTCGGCGGGGCTGGACACGGCGCTGGAAGGCCTGCGCAAGGGCCGCTCGCGCGTCATCGAGGCCGACCACACCGTCATCCTGAACTGGTCGCCGTCGATCTTTGACATCCTGTCGGAACTGGTCATCGCCAACGCCAGCCGGAAGAACCCGCGCATCGTCATCATGGCCGACAAGGACAAGGTCGAGATGGAGGACGAGATCGCCGACAAGGTCCCCTTCCTCGGCAACACCCGCATCATCTGCCGCAACGGCGATCCCACGGACCTGTTCGACCTCAGCCTGGTCAACGCCCAGGCCTGCCGCTCGATCATCGTCGTCTCACCCGAGGGCGCCGTCGACCCCGACAGCCAGGTGATCAAGACCGTCCTGGCCCTGACCAACGATCCTCAACGCCGGACCGAACGCTATCGCATCGCCGCCGAGCTGCGCAGCGCCGACAACGCCGAGGTGGCCCGCATCGTCGGCGGGGACGAGGTGCAGCTGGTCCTGGCGGACGACCTGATCTCGCGCATCGTGGTGCAGTCCAGCCGTCAGGCCGGCTTGTCCGCTGTCTATTCCGAACTGCTCGATTTCGACGGCTGCGAAATCTACACCACCGAACTCGAGGAACTGGTCGGGGTCACCTATGGCGACGCCGTCATGGGCTATGAGGACTCGGCCCTGATCGGCCTGCGCTACCCCGACGGCCGGGTGCGGATGAATCCGCCGATGGACGAGGTCATTGTCGCCGGTAGCCGGGCCATCATCATCGCCGAGGACGACGCCGCGATCCGGCTTCGCTCCATGCCCGACGACGCTGTCGACGCGGCCGCCATTCGCAAACCGGCGACCGTCAAACGGGCCGCCGAACGGGTGCTGATCATCGGCTGGAACCGGCGTGGGCCGATGATCGCCTTCGAACTGTCACGCTACGTCAAACCCGGTTCGGTCCTGACCATCGCCGGCGACGTGCCCGGCCTGGCCGATGAGGTTCGCGGCATGCCGCTGGGCTCGAAGAACATGAAGGTCGCCGCCCGGGTCATCGACACGAGCCACGCCGCGTCGCTTGAGGCGCTTGAGCCCCTGACCTACGACAGCATCATGGTGCTGGGCTATTCCGACCACATGGAAGCCCAGTCCGCCGACACGCGGACGCTGATCACCCTGCTGCACCTGCGTAAGCTGTCCGAGCGCCTCGGCGAGCACATCAGCGTGGTTTCGGAGATGATCGACATCCGCAACCGCGAGCTGGCCGAGGTCACCCGCGCCGACGACTTCGTGGTGTCCAACCGGCTGGTCAGCCTGATGCTGGCCCAGGCGTCCGAGAACGAATACCTGTCCGCCATCTTCGACGACCTGCTGGATGAGGACGGTTCGGAAATCTACATGCGACCCGTCGGCGACTACGTCGATCTGGACCTCCCTGTCAGCTTCTACACTATTGTCGAGGCCGCCCGCCGCCGCGGCGAGACCGCCATCGGCTATCGCCGCCGCCGCCCGGACGCCGCCGACGACGGCCGCAACATGGGCGGTGTCGTGGTCAATCCGTCGAAGTCGGAACGTCTATCCTACGAGGCGGAAGACCGGGTGATCGTCCTCGCCGAGGACTAGGGTTCGAGCACCGACCCGGCCGACGATCACAGAGCCGCTCGAGCGGCGGCGGTGCCTTAGGTCAGTCAAACCGCATCAGTCCTGCATCGGGCCGCCTGGTTAGGTTCGACCGATATTGCCGTTGAAGAAGGTCGAGGCGAAGCCGTAGACGGCGGCCCACTGCGTTGGGGTCATGATATGGGGCGCGCCGCGATTGACCCGAACTCTCACCTGCACATTCGCTTCCTCCAGGAACTGGAGCCAGCGTTCGGTGCTGGGCGGGTGAACGTGGGTGTCCCGCTCATTCCGGATGATCAGCACGGGGATGTGGCGGGCCGGGGGACGGGGCGGATAGACGTCCCAGCCCCCGGCTACGGCCACCGCCGCTGCGGCGCGGCTATGGCCCAGCGCGCCGTCCACGGCGATATAGGACCCGAGGGAATAGCCGACGATGCCGGTCCGCTGTCGGTCCACGCCTTGGGAGATCAGCCATTCGATCGCGTCCGAGCCGCAGTCCCGCCACGCCGACATCATCCACTCCGGCCGCAGTCCGTCGTCGGCCGCCGCGTCGAGATACGTCGGGACGACCACAAGATAGCCGTCCTCCGCGAAACGCCGGGCGAAGTGCAACTGGTAAGGCCCGATACTGCCCGACCCGTGGATGTAGACAACGCCGGCGCCATTGGCGTTGGCGCCGGGCCGGAACAGGGCCGCACGGATCGCCTTGCCTCCGCTCATGTAGGTGATCAATTCGGTGGTGACCCCGAGGGTCGGGGGCGCGACCTCCTGCGCAACGGCGGGCAAGGTCCGACCCAGGGCGAGCATCGCCATCAGGCCCAGCATCGCGCGTCGCTGCATCGTCGTCGGCTCCCCAAGGATAGAATATACCTGAGTTCTCCCGAGGGTCGCTCATTCTTCAGCGCTGCACAGCCTTAGCCGTCGCGAATTCGACACGCCCGCGCCGACCGTGATGGTTGGGGCCATGGTTGAGGGTATTCATCGCGTTCCCAGAACGAGTGCATCAGGATGACAAGCCATTCGGCGCAGGGCATGGGGTAATCCATGTCCTATGATTTCCGTCTGAACGCCGCAGCCCCCTACACCATCTATAATGTCGGACCCGAGGCCGAGCCGCTGGTCGTGATTGACGGCATGATGGCCGAGCCGGACCGTCTGGTGGATTTCGCGGCGCGGGACTGCACCTATGGCCCGGCGGGCGCGGCCTATCCTGGCCTGAGAAGCCCGATCCCCGAAACCTATATGCTGAATGTCCACGGGGCTCTGAAGCCGCTGCTGGAGAGCGTGTTCGGCGTGCCTGTGGAACAGCCCATGTCCCTGGCTGCTTCCTTCGCCATGGTCACTCGCTCGGGCCGTGAGATGAAACACAACCAGCGGGTCCCCCACATCGACCGGACGGGACTGCACGACCTCGCCTTCGTCCACTATTTGTGCGGTCCTGAGTTTGGCGGCACGTCCTTCTTCCGACACAAGAAAACCGGCTTCCAACGCCTGAGCGCCGAGCGCGAGATCATTCATGACGAGACCTTGGCCAAGGAACTCCAGAGCCAGATCTTGCCGGCGACTTTCCCTGACGAAAACCATCCGCTCTACGATCGCATGGCCACCGTCGATGCGGCCTTTGATCGGCTGGTGGTCTATCGCGCGAGCATGCTGCACTCGCCGAATATCCACGTCGACGACAAGTTTTCGCCAGATCCGCGCCTCGGCCGCTTGACCATCACGGCCTTCCTGTTCGCGATCTAGGCGATGCCGGTCACCAGCCGCCCTCGGTAACCGGCAGGGTGCGAAGACCCTCGAGCCAGAGGTCGTGGCTCGGCAGGTGATCCATGGCCGCGGCGAGGCCCGCGGCGAGATGCGGCATCTGCGCACCGGGCGCCATCGTCCAGCGGTCCGCATTGGCCACGGCCGCCGCGGGCGCCTTGCCGATGCCGTAGACGATCGCTTGCCAGCTGACATGGTTGAACAGGGTCTGCTGCATGTCGACGTCCTCTCGCGAGGGATGGCGGTCCGCCCAGACGCCCATCAATTGCTTCACCCGGTCAGGGGTGTGCTCGGGCTTGACAACCTCGCGCCAGAACGGCGTGTCGCGGCGGCCGCTGAGGTTGTAGTGAGCGGCGACGAAATCGCGCAGGTCGTCGTACTGGGCGGCCATGACATCGTTGTAGCGGTCCCGCGACGCCGGGTTCAGGCCCGACAGCGGGAAGTAGCGGACCAGCATCTTGAGCCCGAACTCCACCATGTGGAGACCGGTCGATTCCAGGGGCTCGATGAATCCGCCGGCCAGGCCCAGCCCCACCACGTTTCCGGCCCAAGCGTTTTCGGCGCGGCCGACGCGCATCGCGAGATGACGCGCGGGAACGTCGGCCGCGATGCCAGCGACCGCGCGAAGCTCGGCCTCCGCATCGGCTTCACTAAGGTGGGCGCGGGAATAGACGTAGCCGATGCCCTCGCGGTTCTGCAGGCCGATGCGCCACATCCAGCCAGCCGACAGGGCGCGGGACCGGGTCATGGGCGGGATGGCCTCGCCCTCGGCGCGCGGCGCGCGGATAGCCACGGCCCGGTCGCACAACAGGTGGTCGGCGTAGGAGACGAAAGGCGTCTTCAGCGTCTTGCCCAGCAACAGGGAGGCGAATCCCGAACAATCGAGGAAGAAGTCGCCATCCACGGCCGAGCCGTCCCGAAGGTCGAAGCCGAGCACCTCGCCGGCCTTCTCGCGCACCTTCACGACATCGCCGACGATCCGCTCCACGCCGCGCGCCTGCGCGATTTCGGACAACAGGTCGCCGAAAGCTTCGGCGTCGAGATGGTAGGCGTAGGGGAAGGACGCCTTGTAGTCGTCATCCATCAGCCGCTTGGGCGAACGACCGGCCTTGGCCAGCGCCCACTGGATGCCGGATTCCAGGGCGAAGGCCCCGGCCTCTCCACGCGCCTTGCGCGCCAGCCACGAGGGGCCGGCGTTGTAACCGACGGCGGCGTCAAAGGCCTCGAACGGATGGAAACAGGTCTCGCCGATCTCCGACCAGTCCTCGAACTGCACGCCATGCTTGAAGGTCGCCGAGGTGCGGGCCATCAGCGTCGTCTCGTCGATGCCGAGGTATTCGGCGAAGTCCCGGATCGAAGGAATAGTCGCCTCGCCCACGCCGATCCGACCGATGGCCTCGGATTCCACGACCGTGATCTTCAGGCGCCGCTCGCCCGGCCGATTGAAGGTCCGGTCCATGAAGGCGGCGCTCATCCAGCCGGCGCTGCCGCCGCCCAGGATGACGAGATGATCAGGAAAGGAGGCTGGTCGCATGTCGGGTCCCCATGACGCGGCCTTGGTTGCACTGCATGGGACCCGGCGCAAGCGAGCGGCCGGCCGAACCTTCCCGTTTGCGGGAGCGGTCACATAACTTGTTATCCTGAAAAGGGAAAAATCCGGATTCGTTCCAAATCTGGGACGCCGAAGTGGTTCACAAAACACTAACAGATGCGTAACTGGCGACGCTCCCGCGCATACGATCGTTCGGCGAGTTCAGTTTGTTGGGGTCCGCGTCTCCAGGGCGCGATCCGGGGGCGTTCATATGTCTAAGACCACCGTCAGCGCGGCCAAAGCCGTGCGTGCAAACACGCGCACCCTGTCGGTTCGGAGCAAGGGTCTCCGGCGCATGGCGCTGCTGGGCAGCACGGCGCTGGTGGGGATCGCCATGACGGCCGGTTTCGCCCGCGCCGACGAGTTCACCGCCAACAGCACGGCCTCGCTGATCGCGGCCATCAACAGCGCCAACCAGCACCCGGGGGCGGACACGATCCGCCTGACCGGCGATGTGACCCTGGCGGGGCTGTTGCCCACTCTGAGCGACGCACTGACCATCGACGGCGGCGGCTTCAACCTCAGTGGCGGGGCATACCGGATCTTCTTCGTCGATGCGGGCGCCAACGCGGTCGACATCACCAATTTCGGAAGCCTCAGCGGCGCAGGCCTGGGCGGCGCGGGCGGAAACGGCGGCGGCGGCGGTCTTGGAGCTGGTGGAGCCATCTTCGTCAATTCCGGCACGGTCAACGTCAGCCATGTCGCCTTCACCGATAACGTCGCCACGGGCGGCGGCGGCGGCAGTAGCGTCAACAGCGGCGGTGGCGGCGGCGGCGGCCTGGGAGGCGCTGGTGGTTCCGGCAGCAATGGCAGCTACGGCGGCGGCGGCGGCGGCGGCTTCAGCGGCGGTGGCGGTGGCGGCGGCGGCGTCAGCACCAGTTACGCGTACTATTCCAACTATTCGACCGCGGCCGACGCGGGCGTCGGAGGAACCGGTGCGGGCGGCGCGGGCGGAGCTGGCTCCGCGTACAGCGCGGGCGCGGGTGGGTTCGGCGGCGGCAATGGCGGCGCCTCCAGTTCGCAAACCAGCTATCAAAATATTTATCAGCAAGTTCCGTACTACGGATACTATAGTTACTGTGCGAGCTACTATTCCAGCTGGAATGGAGGCTGTAATTACTATGCTTCGGGCTATTATATTGCCGGATACTACTATCAGGCTTCAGGAAGTGTGGTTACGGAGATCCTGGTCGGCGGCGGCGGCGGCGGCGGCGGCGGCGCGGGCGGCGGAGCAGGCGGCGGCGGCGTGGCCAGTTCCTACTACGCCGGCGGCGGCGGCGGCGGCGGCGGCGGACTGACCGGCGTCGGCGGCGCGGGCGCGTCCACCTATACAGTGGCGACCGCGGGCGGCTTCGGCGGCGGCGGCGGCGGCGGCACCTCGTGGCTCAGCGGCCAGGCGGGCGGCGGCGCGGGTGGAGAGTTTGGCGGCGGCGGC
>JBBRFV010000069.1:0-9321 GCA_038241335.1 Caulobacterales bacterium
GGCCTCGCCATCGCCTGGGCGGTGACCGAGGCCCTGCACGACCGCAACCGGTCCCGGACCCTCTTCGCCACCCACTACCACGAGCTGGCCGGGCTCGAGACGCGGCTGGCCCATGTCTGCAACCTGTCGATGGCGGCGCGCGAGTGGAACGGCGATCTGGTCTTCCTGCATGAGGCTGCGCCCGGCGCCGCCGACCGCAGTTACGGCGTCCAGGTGGCCAAGCTGGCCGGGGTGCCGACCGCCGTGGTCAGCCGCGCCCGCGAGGTTCTGACCCGGCTGGAGGGCGAGAAGGCGGCGACCATCCGGCTGGACGACCTGCCCCTGTTCGCCATGGCGGAACCGGCCCCGCAGCCGCGATCGTCAGCGGTTGAAGACGCCCTCGCAGGGATCGAGCCCGACGAGTTGTCGCCACGCGAGGCGCTGGAGGCGCTGTATCGCCTGAAGGGACTGGAGGGGCGGTGACCCTCCCGCTTCACGACCGTCTGGTCGAGGCGGCGGCCGCCCCGGACGTGCGCAAGGCGGTTGCGGCTGCGTTGAAGGAGACCTTCGACGCGGCGCGGGCCCGGGCGGCCCGTCGGCTGGAGGGCGGGACCGACGGGGTCGAGGTGGCGCGACTCTACTCCGCCGCCGCCGACGAGATGCTGACGGCCCTGTGGGTGTTCGCCACCGAAACCCTCTATCCGGCGCCCAATCCGACCTTGGCCGAGCGGCTCAGCCTGATCGCCGTGGGCGGTTACGGACGCGGCGTTCTGGCTCCCTTCTCGGACCTGGACCTACTGTTCCTGCGCCCCTGGAAGTCCATCCCGCGAACCGAACAGGTGATCGAGTTCATGCTCTATGTCCTGTGGGACCTGCGCGTGAAGGTCGGCCAGTCGGCGCGATCGGTCGATGAATGCCTGGCCTTGGCCAAATCCGACATGACGGTGCGCACCGCCCTGCTGGAGGCGCGCCCCCTGGCCGGGGACGCCCGGCTGGCCGACGATTTCATCGCCCGCTTCCGCGCCGGCGTGGTCAAGGCCGATCCCCGTCCCTTCATCGCCGCCAAGCTGGAGGAGCGAGATGCCCGACACCAGAAAACCGGTGCCGTCCGCTATCGCGTCGAGCCCAACGTCAAGGACGGCAAGGGCGGCCTGCGCGACCTCAACACCCTGTTCTGGATCGCTCGCTCGCTGGCCCCGGAGAGCCCCCTCGGAGCCCGGGTGCTCGATGGCCTGCTGACTCCGCGCGAGCGTCGCACCTTCGAGGAATCGTTCGACTTCCTGTGGCGCACCCGGGCGCATCTGCACCTGACGGCCGGTCGTGCGGAAGAAAAACTGACCTTCGACCTGCAGCCCGAGGTCGCCCGACGGATGGGCTGGCGAGGGCGCGGCGACGAGCCGGCGGTCGAGCGCTTCATGCGCCGCTATTTCCTCGTCGCCCGCGACGTCGGGGCCCTGACCCGGGCCATGTCGGCCAGGCTGGAGGCGCGCGAGCAGAAACCGACGCTCAGCCTGTCGCGCCTGATCCCTGGGCGGAAGCGCAAGCTGGGCGTCGAGGGGTTCGTCGAGGACGGCGGCCGCCTGTCGGTGACCGGCCCCGAGGTTTTCGCCGCCGCGCCCGAGAAGCTCTTGGTTCTGTTCCGCACCGCCGACGAACACGATCTGGACCTGCATCCGGAGGCCTTTTCGGCCGTCAGCCGATCGCTGTCTCTGGTGACCCCGGCGCTGCGCCGCGATCCGGAGGCGACCCGGGCCTTCCTCGACATCCTGACCCACGGCCAACGACCCTACCGGGTGCTGACGCTGATGAACGAGACCGGGCTGCTGGGCCGATTCCTGCCGGAATGGGGCCGGATCGTCGGCCAGACCCAGTTCAACATGTATCACGCCTATACGGTCGACGAGCACACGCTTCAGGCCATCGGCATCATCAACGACATCTGGCGCGGCAAACTCATAGGCGATCATCCGACCTCAACCGGGATCGTCCATCGCATCGATGATTTCGAGGCCCTGATGCTGGCCATGCTGCTGCACGACGTCGGCAAGGGCGGCGACAGGGGCCAGCTGGAAGACGGCGCCATCGCCGCGCGGCGGGCCTGCGACCGACTGGGCCTCGACCCGCGCCGGATCGAGTTCGTGGTCTGGCTGGTACGCCACCATCTGGCCCTCAGCGACTACGCCCAGAAGCGGGACGTGTCCGATCCGGCGACCGTCCGCGCCTTCGCCAAGCTGGTCGGCGATCCCGAACGGCTGCGCACCCTGCTGATCCTCACCGTCGCGGACATACGCGCGGTCGGACCCGGTGTGTGGAACGGCTGGAAGGGCCAATTAATGCGCGACCTCTACCTGCGGACCGAAAGCGTCTTCCGCGGCGAGGACGTGACCGCCGTAGATCCCCGCGCCGAGTTCCCGGAACTTTTGTCTCGTGCGCGGGACACGGGCGCAGCGGCGGAAATAGCCCGCATCGCCGCGGACGGCGAGGAGGGCGCGGCCACCCGCGTCGCCGTGGCGGCCCACGACCGGCCCGGCCTGTTCGCCGACCTCGCCGCCGCCCTCGCCGGAGCCGGGGCTGACGTCGTCGGGGCCCGGGTCGCCACCGCCGAGGACGGCGCGGCGCTGGATGTGTTCGAGCTGCAGGACGGAGCCGGCGCTCCCTATGGCCAGGCCGAGCCGCGGCGCCTGACCCGGCTGCTCATCGCACTCGAGACCGCGGCGCGCGGCCAGACCGTCCCGAGCGCACCGCCGGCCGCCCGGCCGAATCCGCGCCGCGCCGCCTTCGACGTGCGGCCGACCGCGATGATCGATCTGGACCAGACCCCGGACGCCGCCGTCATCGAGGTCTCGGGCGCGGATCGGCCCGGCCTTCTGGCCGAACTGGCCCGGCTTCTGGCCGACCATGGCCTGTCGATCCGCTCTGCCCATATCGCCGGCTTCGGCGAGCGCGCAGTCGATGGTTTCTATGTCACCGACGTCAGGGGCCGAAAGCCGAAGGCCGGCGCCAGCTTGGAACGATTGCGCGCCGAGCTGGAGCGCGTTCTGGACCGCCGCGAGGCCGGCGACGGCGCCGTCTCGACCCCCGTGCGGGCCAGCGTGCGCGACGTCTCCGACCTTGGCCGCAGACGCCCCGTATCGCCCGGCGCGGAAGCACGCTAAGGCGCTGTCCAGTCCTCCCCTTCCGAGCCCCTGATGAGCCTCGCGCGAAACACCCTGGTGCAAGCCACCCTGACGCTGGGCAGCCGGGTCCTCGGCTTCGCCCGCGACATGGCGCTGGCCGCCCGTTTCGGCCAGGGCCCGATGATGGACGCCTGGGCCACGGCGCTGATGCTGCCCAACCTGTTCCGTCGCCTGTTCGCCGAGGGCGCCTTCGCCCAGGCCTTCGTACCCGTCTACGGCGGGGTCAAGGCGCGCGACGGCGACGAGGCGGCGGCGGTCACGGCCTCCGAGGCCCTCAGCTTCATGTTCGCCGTGGTCGCGGGCTTCTGCATTGTGCTGCAGGTGGCCATGCCGTGGATCATGCCGTGGCTGCTGTCGGCGTGGAAAGACAATCCTGAAGTGATGCGGACGGCGATAACCGCCACCCAGCTGGCCATGCCCTATCTCGCCTGCATGACCATCGCCTCGCTTCTGTCGGGCGTGCTGAACACTGGCGGGCGCTTCGCCCTGTCGGCCGGCGTGCCGGTCTTCCTCAACCTCTGCACCCTGGTGCCCCTGCTGGCCCCCAGCGTCATCCCGATGAGCCAGCCGGACACCCTGCTGGCCGTCAGCGCCGCGGTGACCGTCTCGGGCGTGGTGCAGGCCGGTCTGCTGTGGTGGGGCGTGCGCCGCCTCGGCGTGCGGCTGAAGCTGTCGATCCCGCGCCTGACGGCCAGCGTGAAGACCACCCTGGCCCTGGCCGTACCGGGCGCCCTGGCCGGCGGGGCAATGCAGGTCAATTCCGTCGTCAGCCAGGTGCTGACCGGCTCGGACGAGGGCGCCCGCTCGGTGCTCTACAACGCCGACCGCCTGTACCAGCTGCCGCTCGGCCTCGTCGGCGTGGCCATCGGCCTGGCCCTGGTGCCCCGGCTGACGCGGGCCTTCGTTTCGGGCGACCACGAGGGCGGCAAGCGCACGCTGGACGACGGCATCACCCTGGCCATGGCCTTCACCCTGCCCGCCGCTGTCGCCCTGTTCGTCATCCCCTTCTTCATCATCGACGCCACCGTCACCCGCGGCGCTTTCACCAGCCAGGACGCCGCGCGCACCGCCGACGTGCTGCGCCAGTTCGCCTGGGGCGTGCCGGCCTTCGTCCTGGCCAAGGTGCTGACGCCGCCGTTCTTCGCCCGCATGGATACCCGCCGGCCGATGATCTTCGCGGTCGCCTCCGTGGTCTTCACCGTCATCGTCGGTTCGGCCCTGTTCTTCTGGTTCCGCTCCATCGGCATCGACGGCGTCCTGGGTCTCGCCATGGCCACCAGCCTGTCGGCCTGGATCAACGTCGCCCTGCTGGGCGGGACCCTGATCCGCGAGCACGCCTGGAACGCCTCGGCGAGCTTCCTGTCCCGCTTCGGCCGGGTCATCCTGGCCAGCGCCGCCATGGCCGGCGTCCTGTTCCTCGCCGACGCCAACTACAGGCTGCTCAGCCACCTCCTGCTGCGCAAGGAGATCGCCATCCTGGCTGTCTGCGCTGTCGGCGCGGTCGTTTACGGCGTCTGTCTGGTTCTGTTCCGGGCCGTCAGCGCGCGCGAGCTCAAGGCGGTGCTGCGTCGCGAGCCGGGGGCGCCGGCCGCCTCCGATCTGGACTGACGGTGAGCGAGACTATAAGCGCCATGGCCATGATGTCTTCGGGACCCTCTTCCTGCGCCGACCGGCGATGGCGCGGCTGACACAACGCAGCCCCGCCGCGCGCCCGACCGCGCACTGATCCTGATCCTTCTCCGAGTTCCGACCGATGACCGACCACACCCCGGCCCCCTACACCGGCCCCCGCCGCGTCCTGTCCGGCATCCAGGCCTCCGGCGCCCTTCACCTGGGCAACTATCTCGGCGCCCTGAAACGGTTCACCCAGCTGCAGGACGGCGGCGCCCCCTGCTTCCTGTTCGTGGCCGACCTGCACGCCATCACCGTGTGGCAGGACCCGGCTCTTCTGACCGCCCAGACACGCGAGATCGCCGCCGCCTATCTGGCCTCCGGCCTCGACCCCGCAAAGTCGGTGATCTTCCCGCAGTCGGCCGTGCGCGCCCATTCGGAACTGGCCTGGATCCTCAACTGCGTCGCGCGCCTCGGCTGGCTGGACCGGATGACCCAGTTCAAGGAGAAGTCCGGAAAGCACAAGGAACGGTCCTCGGTCGGCCTCTACACCTATCCGGTGCTGCAGGCGGCCGACATCCTGCTCTACAAGGCCACCGAGGTGCCAACCGGCGAGGACCAGAAGCAGCACCTCGAACTGACCCGCGACATCGCCCAGAAATTCAACGTCGACTTCGGTGTCCCGGGCTTCTTCCCCCTGCCCGAACCCCTGACCCAGGGCCCCGCGCCGCGTGTCATGAGCCTGCGCGACGGCGCGGCCAAGATGAGCAAGTCCGACCCGTCGGACCAGTCGCGCATCAACCTGACTGACGACGCAGACGCCATCGTCGCCAAGATCAGGAAGGCCCGCACCGACCCGGAGCCCCTGCCCGAAACCGCCGAGGGGCTCGAGGATCGGGCCGAGGCGAAGAACCTCGTCACCATCTACGCGGCCCTGGCCGACGAAACGCGCGAGCAGGTGCTGCGCGAATGGGGTGGCAAGGGCTTCGGCGCCTTCAAGCCCGCCCTGGCCGAACTGGCCGTGGCCTCCATGGCCCCGGTCAGCGCCGAGATGCGCCGCCTGATGGCCGCGCCGGACGAGATCGACCGGGTGCTCAGGGACGGCGCCGAACGCGCCGCCGCCATCGCCGACCCGGTGGTGGACGAGGTCAAGAAGATCGTTGGCTTCTGGCGCCCCTGAGGGTCAGCGCTTTTCGGACGCGTTCCGCGATCCGACTCTTGGCGAACAGCGACGCTCGTCCCAGTTAGACGGGCATGATCCTCGCCCATCCCCTCGACCGGCCCGTCTGGAGCGCCCTCACCGGCAAGCGCCAGGCCCATCTGGCCGTGGGCGACCGCGCGACCGCCCTGCGGCTCGCGCCGGACTACGGCCTTTTCGCCGTTGCGGTGGACGATTCGCCGGACTCCCTGGCGGCTCTCGCGGCGCTGAACACCGCTCCGGCGGGCTTGGGGCTGGTCGAGACCCGCGACGTGGCCCTGCCGCCGGGCGTCCCCTTCAAACAGGCCGCCTGCGTGCAGATGACCGCCGCCGCCCTGACCGCGTCGAACAACCCCGCCTTCGCCTTCGAGCCCCTCGTTGAAGTCGACGCACCACAGATGCTGGCCCTCGCGGCCCTGACCGAGCCCGGCCCCTTCTTCGAAAAGACCCACCGGCTGGGCGACTTCGTCGGCTTCAAGCGCGACGGTCGGCTGGTCGCCATGGCCGGTGAGCGGATGAAGCCGGACGGCTTTACCGAGGTTTCGGGCGTCTGCACCCACCCCGACTGGCGCGGGCGCGGTCTTGCCGGCGGTTTGATGCGCATCGTGGCGGCGCGCATCCTGGCGCGGGGCGAGACGCCGTATCTGCACGCCTATGCGGCCAACACCGGCGCCATCGCCCTGTACGGAACGCTGGGATTCGCGGTGCGGAAGCGGATCACCTTCACGGTCCTGGCGGGAAATCAGGGAGGCGGCAATGAGCGAACATACGGCCACGGTTGAGTGGCTTCGGGGCGATCAGGCCTTCGCCGACAACCGCTATTCCCGCGCCCACGACTGGCGCTTCGACGGCGGGGCCGTGGTGCGCGGATCATCGGCGCCGGCCAGCGTGCCCGTACCGATGTCCGACCCGGCCGCGGTCGATCCGGAAGAGGCCCTGGTCGCCGCCCTGTCCAGCTGCCACATGCTGTTCTTCCTCGGCTATGCGGCCAGGGCGGGCTTCACGGTGGATCGCTACCGGGACGAGGCGGTCGGCCTGCTGGGCAAGGACGATCGCGGCAAGACCTCCATGACCGTCTTCACCCTGCGCCCGTACGTGACGTTCGCCGGACCCTCGCCCGACGCCGGAGCGCTGGAGGCGCTGCACCACCGGGCGCATGAGGCCTGCTACATCGCCAATTCGCTGCGCAGCGAGGTGCGGATCGAACCCCCGTCGGCGTACGACCGAATCTGACGCAGGCGCGAGATCTACTGCTCCCGTCGCCGACCATCCAGCGACCGGTCTTTGACAAGTTGATCAGACGCCCGCCTCGGCGAAATGTCAGGAGTGTCCGAAAGTGTCTCACGAAATTCGCGCGGACACGGACACTTCGGCGGTCAGTCCTGGAGGGGACGGAGCGGTCGCGACATCTTCCAGCAGGGCGCGGAAGCGGCGCAACGCCTCCTCGGTCAGCACCGGGTCGTGGCGCATCGGCGGGGCGTTCATCGGCTCGTCGAAACTGTGTGTGCCCTCGGCGACCCAGGTCTCGACCTCGACGCCGCAGTTGCGGACCATGGCGTGGACCTGTTCGGCGTTGCGCACCGTAGTCAGGTGGTCGGTTCGGGCGATGACGGCCAGGGTCCTGGGGCAATGTTTCCACGGCCGCATGCGGTTGAGGGCGAGGAAGCCGACATAGGGATAGGCCAGATAGGTGGCCAGCACCGCGTCGAGATCGGCCGAACCCGGATCGTAGACGCCGAGCGCCGGGCCGGACCGGTCCGCGCTCATCGCCTCCATAATGCCCCACCCGCCATGGCTCCAGCCCGCCAGCACCAGCTTCGAGCCGTCTACGTCACTCCGCTGTGACACGCCATGGATCGTCGCCAGGATGTCGCCGGCCCGATCCCAGCCGCGCAGCATCAGACCCGAGCAGACCATCGACAGGGCGAACATTCGGCCCCAGCCGCGCGGGGCGTAGGAATCGACGATGAAGGCGCGCCAGCCCGCCGCCTTCGCCGCCTCGGCGTAGCGCGGCAGATGATCCCTCAAGCCGCCGCAGCCGTGGAACAGAAGCGCCGCCGGCCGCGGCCGGTCGTCATCCGGCCCCACTACCGTGACATAAGGTTCCAGCTTCGCCCAGCGTTCGGCGAGAGTGTCCATCGTCGGCTCCGGGGGTGGTGAAGAGTGCTAGTGAGCAAGAGGCGAGCCGCTGAGGCGGCCATTGGCGCGCCTCTTGCTCACTAGCACTCTTCCCCGCCGACGACACCGTCAGTGCCGGAACACCCGCACCCCGGTGAAGGCCATGGACAGGCCGGCCTCATCGGCGGCGGCGATGACCTCGGCGTCGCGCATGGAGCCGCCGGGCTGGATCACCTCCGTGGCCCCGGCCGCCGCCGCTTCCAGCAGGCCGTCCGCGAAGGGGAAGAAGGCCTCCGAGGCGCAGGCCGACCCCTGCGCCAGCGAATGCGCCAGACCCTTGGCCTCGCCGGCTTCACGCGCGCGGATGGCGGCGATGCGGGCGCTGTCGCGGCGATTCATCTGGCCCGCGCCGATGCCGGCGGTCTGGCCGTCCTTCGCATAGACGATGGCGTTGGACTTGACGTGCTTGGCCACGGTGAAGGCGAACAGCATGTCCTCGACCTCCCGCGGCGTCGGCTGACGGCGGGTGACGATCTTCAGGTCCGAAGCGACGATCCGCGACCGGTCGCGGCCCTGCACCAGAAAGCCGCCGGCCACCGAGCGAAACACCTCGCCGGCCGCCAGCGGATCGGGCAGGCCGTCGGTCAGCAGCAGCCGCAGATTCTTCTTGGCCGCGAAGATGGCTTGCGCCTCCTCGTCGGCGCCCGGGGCGATGACCACCTCGGTGAAGATGTCGGTGATCAGCCGGGCGTCGGCGCCGGTCAGCGGCCGGTTGACCGCCACCACCCCGCCGAAAGCCGAGACGGCGTCGCATTCCAGCGCCCGGGCGTAGGCCGCCGACAGGTCGCCGCCCACCGCCACACCACAAGGGTTGGCGTGTTTGACGATGACGCACGCCGGACCCTGGAACTCGGCGACGAGCTCATAGGCGGCGTCCGCGTCAGCGATGTTGTTGTAGCCCAGCGCCTTCCCCTGCAGCGGGCGGGCGTGGGCCACGCCGGGCCGGGGATCGCCGGTGCGGTAGAAGGCGCCCGTCTGGTGCGGGTTCTCGCCATAGCGGAGAGTCTGGGCCAGCGATCCAGCGATGGATTTGCGAGCCGGGGCGGCGTCGCCGACCTGACCGGCGAACCAGGTCGAGACGGCAGCGTCATAGGCCGCGGTGCGGGCGAAGGCGCGGGCGGCGAGGCGTTTGCGCAGGCCCAGCGAGGTCGCCCCGTCCTCCATCATCGCCGAGATGAC
>JBBRFV010000070.1:0-9200 GCA_038241335.1 Caulobacterales bacterium
CCCATGATCGCTGGTTGCCGGTTAACGAGTCCTTGGGAAACCGGCTTAAGCGTCAGTTAGGCATACGCGCGGTCAGCACGACCCGGCCTTCCTCGGCCTCCACGGCCAGCGATCCGCCCGCGTCCGAGGCCGTCAGCCACAGCCAGTAGGGCTGGATCCACTGGCCCTGAAGGCCCTCGTCCAGAGGCTTGCCGGCCAGGCCCGCGACCGCCTCGGCCTTCAGCCGCGCCCGGTTTCCCTCGGCCCGTCCCTCGATCACCAACAGGTCGCCGTCGGCGCGCGTGGCGATGGTGGCCACCCCGCCCGACGGCAGGGCCGCGACGGTCAAATAGGCCAGGTTCACCAGCGCCCGCGCCTGCGGCTTGGAATAGGCGTCGGTCGAGGCCTGCCAGTCCAGGCTGGCCCGGCCGCCCTCGACCAGACCCGCCACCAGCGTCTGCAACTCGCCGCCCGAGAATCGTTCGGCCGAGGTCGAGGCGCCGAACGCCACCCGGGCGAAGGACACCAGTGCGGCCATTTTCCTGGCGCTGGCCTCGATCAGGCTCATGGCGTCGTCGCGCATGTCCTGGGCCGACGGGTCCTTCAGCAGGTCGAGGCCCGAGATGATGGCCCCGGCCGGGCTGATGAAATCGTGGCACAGCTTGCCCGCGACGAGGGTCGCGAGGGCCTGGCCGTCGGGCAGGGCGGAGGTGGCGTCTGAAGTGGTCATGGCCCCAAAATCGTAACGAGCAGCGACAGCGGCGACGCTGACGTGATTTGCCGGTTCTTCAAACCGGTCCGATGCTCTAATCGGAGCGGCATGAGCAAACGCCTGACCGCCGACCTCGCCTCGGGCGCCCTGTCCGAGGCCCTCGCCGACATCGCCGAAGACGCCGCCCGCGTGATCCTGCCCTACTGGCGCGCCGGCGTGGCCGTCGAATCCAAGGCGGACGACAGCCCCGTGACCCGCGCCGACCAGGAAGCCGAGGCCCTGATCCTGGCCCGGCTCGCCCTCCTCTACCCCGAGGTCCAGGCCGTGGCCGAAGAGGCGGTGGCCGCCCATGGCGCCCCGGACACGGTCGGCGACTGGTTCTGGCTGATCGATCCGCTGGACGGCACGCGCGGTTTCATCGAGGGCCGCGAGAGCTACACCGTCAACATCGCCCTGATCCACAAGGACACGCCGGTGGCCGGCGTGGTCACCGCCCCCGCCACCGCCACCACCTGGCGCAGCGGCGCGCCGGGTGCGGGCGCCTTCCGCCGGCGTTTCGGCGAGGGATGGCAGGCCATCAAGGTGCGCAACCGCCCCGCCTCGCCCGTGGCCGTGATGAGCCACAGCATGACCGACGTCGAGGCCGAGCGCCTGGCCCAGCGCCACGGCTGCGTGAACTGGCAGGGCACGGATTCGTCGCTGAAATTCTGCCTGATCGCCGAGGGCCGCTACGACGCCTATCCGCGCACCGGCCCTACGTCCGAATGGGACACGGCGGCCGGTCAGGCCGTGTTGGAGGCCGCGGGCGGACGGGTCATGTCCGAGGACGGCAAGCCCCTGCGCTACGGCAAACCGGGGTTCGGCAACGGCGGGTTCTTGGCGCTGGGGGGGTAGGTCGCGCTTGCTTGGCCGCTATTCGTCCTCCGTGAGGTCGCCGGCGGCGAGACGAGCGAGAAAGGCCGCCACACCCCCGTCGTCATCCTCGGACTTGATCCGAGGATCGGGTTCAATGCCGCACAGGAACGGATAGAGATCGACCCACTGAGGGTTCCGCTGCTCGATCAGTTGCATCTTCCACGCGCGGTTCCAGTGCTTGAGGGCCTTCTCGCGCCGGATTGCGGACGTGATCAATTCATGGGGTTCGTACCAGACCAGCATGTTGCACCGGCGGCGCTTGGCGAAGCCGTCGATCCGGCCGTCGCGGTGTTCGCCTCCGCGTCGGTACAGATTGCTGGTGACGCCGATGTAGATCACGCCAAAAGGCCGACTCGCCTCGATATAGGTCGCGATGAAGGGGCGCTTCTCGTCCACAAGTTTTAGTTGTAGACAATCCGGTCCTCGGGTCAAGCCCGAGGATGACGGGGATGGATGGTGGGCTCAACCGTGGTCAGCGCCCCGATATCACGCCGCCGGTCTACTCAGCCGCCGCCGGTCACTCACACGGATGGGGAGCGCTGCCTGAGACAAGTTCGTAGCGAAAGGGTGCGAGACGCTGAGCGTTTACGTCTATTGCCGCGCCGTTCCCTGCAGGAAATCCACTCTCGGAAAAGTAGATACCGGTTATTCCGCGGCTTGGACTGTACTGGAAAACGAACTTGGTCGGCGGATCGGCAGATAGAAACCATCCGCCTCCATGAGGCTCGACAGCCCTGACCTTGAGACGGGAATTCCAGGGCAACTGGGCGTCGTTGTAGGGCCGGCATGATCGCGGCGCTTCGAACAGAAAATCTCCTCCTGGAAGGCAGACTCTTTCCGCGTCTCCACAGTCGATCAGTCGATGGCTGTCGTTTCCGATCTTCAGGCTATCGACGCCAAGAATGATTTCGTTGCCGCCCCCGCTCACGAAACGGGCGGGGCCGCCGTCGACGGCCAAAGACTGGGCCGCCGGCATGCCGTTACACCCGGCTTGCAGCACCATGACCCCCAACGGCACAATCATCTGCCAACGCATCAGGGATGCTCCGATTAGATCAAGGGCTGGGTCAAGGACCCTAGCAGTCTTGAGCCCGATATCCATAAGTCGACCACGGTCACTGACGGCGCTCCGGAACGCGGGCCTTCGCGACCTTTATGACCGCCCCTAAACCCGCAGCACCGTCGCCGGCGTCGCCTGATCCGCGCGGGCGGCCAGGGCCGGAACCCCGCATTCGCGCGCCGTCATCGCCGCCTCGGCCAGCATCAGGCCGACCGACAGCGGCTGGACATGCATCAGCCGCCCGCGCGCCATGGCCAGACGGGCCATGCCGATCTGGTCGGCGGCCCAGTCGAGCGGCTGGCTCCCCGCCTGCAGCCGACGCCGGACCAGGGTCTCCAGACTGTCGATCATGTCGAAATCGCCGGCGGTTTCGGCCAAGGCCGCCTCGGCCGCCAGCCGCCGTTCGCGGGCCAGGGCGCCCAGAACCAGACCCGGCTCGCGCGTCAGGGCCTCGGCCTGGGCAAGCGGCAGCAGGGGCGTGTCGGCGTCGGCCTGGACCAGCTGGACGACGACCCAGTCCAGCGGGCTGTGGTCGGGGGTGAACTGGTCGGCGGCGGCCTCGAACATGGCCTGACCCTGCACCGCGGCCTCGGGCGCGTCGGCCAGCGCCGCCAGGGCCTTCAGTCCCGCCCCGGCCAAGGCCAGGGCGCGGGCGCGGGTCAGCGGCCGGTAGTCGGGCGAGGCCGACTCGACCAGCAACCTCAGATCACGGCCGGCCTGATCCAGCAGACGCGGATCGCGGCGGCACACCCCGGCCTCCAGCGCCAGGGCGGCGCGGTCCATCCTCAGATCGTCCGCCATGGTCGGCGACAGGGCCTTGGCCCCATGCAAGGCGGCGTCCAGCAAGGCTGCGGCGTCGAGCAGGCCCGACACCTCGCCCGACAACCGCGCCCGGCGGGCGCTCAGCCGGGCATGCACGGCGGCGGCGGCGGACTGCGTCGCCGGCCGCTGGGCCGTCAGGCACTGGACATCGGCCACGGCCGCAGTCAGCCGCTCCGGGCCGCCGAACAGGTCGAAACGCAGCAGATGAATCTCGGCGGCCTCGATCGAGGCCAGGGCGGTCTGGTCCGGAGTGGTGGTGTGCCGGGCGGCGTCCGAGGCGGCCTGGGCGGCATGGTCCAGACTGGTGCGTCGACCGGTCCGGCGCGCATGTTCGCGCCACAGGGCCGCCGCGCGCACCCAGCCGTCGAACGGACGGCGGCACGACACCCGGCCCGCATCGACGCCCTCGCGCCGGGCCTCGGCCTCGACCAGGTCCGCGCCGATCAGCTCCAGCCAGCCGAGGTCGTCGCTTTCGCGCGCCTTCTCGAACAGCTTTCTCAGATCCCGGCCGAATTCAAACATGGGGCGTGGCGCTCCGACCGTCCCGCTTCGGGACTGAAAAGGCGTCCCTGGACCATCCTCAAGCAAACGCGACGCCGCCCGACGGGTTCGGCTTCACCATTCGCGCGACGGGCGATTCATCCCAGGTGTGGCGTCCGCGCCCGGCAGCGAGCCAGGTCGGTGCGGGCCGTGGCGTCGCGCGCGGCCAGTTCGCGCACGGCCCGGATGCGCGCCCGGGTCTGGTCCTGATCGGCTTGGACGTCGGTGCGGGCGGCGGCGCGACCCAACTGTCCCGAGGTCAGCGACCAGTAGAGGGCGGCGTCGGACAGCGCCCGCCCCTCGACGCTCTCGCCGCCCTCCATCTCGGACGCGGCCTGGGTCAGGCCTGAACAGCGCACAGCGTTGTCATAGCTCGGGGTTTCGCCGGCTGCAGCTTGCGCGCCGGCGAGGGACAGACCGGCCATCAGGGCCATCAACGACATCGAAACCTCCACAGCGCGCCCCCGCGCCGTTTCGTTCGGAGCAAAGAACCACGCCGACGTGGCCGAAGGAAGTCTCGATGGCGTCGTTGTGAAGCCCTGCTCCGAGGCCCCGACCGCGCCCCCCGTTCGAGATGGGTCCTGGGCCGGATCGCGGGTCAGTCGCCGGCATACCGGCGGAAGCGGGCCTGGGCGTTGTAGACCCGCTGGTCGGTCGGATCGGCCTCCAGGGCGCGGCGAAGGAAGTCTCGCGCCAGCTCCCACTGCCGTGTCCGCTCGGCCTCGTCCGCCGCGTCCTTGCCGCGTTCCAAGGCCAGGTCCGCCATCAGCAGAAGGCCCTCCACGTTGTCGGCCTGACGGTCCAGTGCGGCTGATGGGGGGAAACCGTCAGCTGATCCGGCGTCAGCCCCGCTCCTTCGTCTTCGTGAACGCCACCTTGGCGAAGCGCTCCATCACATAGCCGGTCTCCCAGCTCGACTTGGCGAGGAAGACCGGGTCGTCGTCGATGTCGCGCGCCATCTGGCCGCGATATTTGCCCATGAAGTCCTCGATGTCGGCCTTGGTCCCGCCGATCCAGCGGGCCTCGGCCCAAGGGCTGGGTTCGAAGAGGACCTCCAGCCCGTATTCCTCGCCCAGCCGGTCGGCCATGACCTCGAACTGCAGCTGGCCGACGGCGCCGACGATGAAGTCCGACCCCATCTCGGGCCGGAACAGCTGGGTCACGCCTTCCTCGGCCAGACCATCCAGCGCCTTCTTCAGATGTTTGGCCTTGAGCGGGTCTTTGACTCGCACGCGCTGCAGGATTTCCGGGGCGAAATTGGGCAGGCCGGCAAAGCGGATCAGGCCGCTTTCGGACAGGCTGTCGCCGACGCGCAGGACACCGTGATTGGGGATGCCGATCACGTCCCCGGCGAAGGCGTCCTCGGCCAGTTCGCGGTCAGAGGCGAAGAACATGATGGGGGCGTTCACCGACAGCTGTTTGCCGGTGTTCTGGACCTTCAGCTTCATGCCGCGCTGGAACTTGCCCGAGGCCATGCGGAACATGGCGATACGGTCGCGGTGGTTGGGGTCCATATTGGCCTGGACCTTGAAGACGAAGCCGGTGACCTCGGCCTCGCCCGGCTGCACCGTGACGGCGACCGGCTCGGGTGGGTTGCGGGTTCCGGCCGGGGCGGCCTTGTGGGCCTTCATCACCTTCGGCGGCGGAGCCCATTCGCCGATCGCCGCCAGCAGCTCGTCGATGCCGAAATGGCGCAGGGCCGAGCCCCACAGCACCGGCGTCATATGGCCCTCGAGGAAGGACTGGCGATCAAAGCCCGGATAGCCGCCCTGGACCAGTTCGGCGGCGTCCATCATCTCCTGATGCTCGCCCTCCTCAAAATAGCGCGCGGCGTCGGCCAGCGGCAGGGCCTCGGGATGGGGCACGTCCTCTTTCGACCCGGCGGGCTTCTTCGCATAGGGCTGGAACCGCCCCGTGCCCATCTCGACCATGCCGCGCAGGCGATTACCGCTTTGGGCCGGCCACCAGATCGGGGCGGGGTCAAGCTGGAGGCGGCTGGCGATTTCGTCGAGCAGGGCCATCGGATCCTGGGCCTCGCGGTCCAGCTTGTTGATGAAGGTGATGATCGGGATGTCGCGCAGGCGGCAGACCTCGAACAGTTTCAGCGTCTGGGGCTCGATGCCCTTGGCGGCGTCCAGCACCATGATGGCGCAGTCAGCGGCGGTCAGGGTGCGGTAGGTGTCTTCCGAAAAGTCCTCGTGCCCGGGCGTGTCGAGCAGGTTGAACATCTTGTCGTCGTGCTCGAACGTCATCACCGAGGCCGAGACCGAAATGCCGCGTTCCTTCTCGATCTTCATCCAGTCGGACTGGGTGCGCCGGTTCTCGCCGCGCGCACGCACCGCCCCGGCCGCGCGAATGGCTCCGCCGGCCAGCAGGATATGCTCGGTCAGCGTGGTCTTGCCGGCGTCAGGGTGGGCGATGATGGCGAAGGTCCTGCGGCGCAGGGCCTCCTGTTCGAGGGTCAGTTTCGACATGGCCGGCGGACCTAGCGCGGACAGAAGCCAAAGTCACCCGGCGGGTGGCGTTTCCGCTGGTGTCGCCATCGTTGGCGACGCTGCGTCAGGAACCTGGACGGCCTCGGGGTGGCCCGCCTTCTCCAGCGCTTCGTTCAGGAGTCGCCGGACCTCGTCCAGGCCTTCTCCGCCGTGTGGGTCATTCGCCACAGGCGTCAGATAGCCGACCGCCTCGGCATAGAACCCGCGAGCCATGACGGCCCGGGCCGCGTTCACGCGCAGCGTCGGTAGCTGGGGAGCCAGCGCCACGCCGGTGCGCAAGATTTCCAGATCATTGTCGCTGGGATAGTTCGGGGCGCCGGCGCGGTTTCGGTTGAGCCCGATGTAGATCCGGTAGTCGTTCGCATCGTTCCTGTATGCCGCCGCCAGGGCTTGGCGCGCTCGGCTGTAGAGCTCGCGCTGGCGGGTGTCGTCGCCGGCTTCGGAGGCCTTGTCGCCGGCGTCCATCAAGGTCACCGCATAGAACCGCTGGGTCGCCGCGTCGTCGGGACCTGCTTCGACCACGGGCGCCATCACGGCGACGGCCTCATCGTCCTGCTGCATGTCCAGCAGGGCCTGCGCCAACACACGCGTGGCGAACGGATCGCCCGGATATCGCTGGGCGAGGCGGCGGGTTTCGGCGAGATTCCCCGCGCGTCGCTCCTCCGGGACGAACCGCACCAGTCGCAGGTCCATCCAGATCAGGTCCGCCTCCGCCGGCGACAGGCGGGTGACGGTTATGTCGACCGGAGGAAATTCCTGGGCCTGCGACAGGAAGTTGATCGGTCCGCTTATATAGCGCCGGACGTCGTTCTGGAGCTGATCGGGCGTGCGCCCGACCGAGTGCTCAAGTGCGGCGACCGGATCGGAGCCGTCCATGATGGCTCGCAGGTACAACGCCAGCTTGGCGCGCCGCTCGGGCACGCTCAGGAAATAGTGGGTCAACGCCCACGACTGCGCGTAGTAGGCCGGTCCGTCCCGCATCACCTCGGAAGACCGCGAACGCAGCACGGTTTCCATGGGCATCCAGGTGTTGGCCCCCTGGGTCAGCGAGTTCATCCGGCCCTCGCTATGCAGGCCGACACGCATTCGGCCGGCCGTCAGATCGGCGGTGGCGAAGAACTCGGCGAAGCCTTCGATGAACCAGCCCGGATAGGCGCCGGTCATGTACTGATTCATGTAGTGGTGACCGTACTCGTGGAACAGCGTGTGGTCGTTCTCGCGTCCACGCCCACCGGTGACGGCGAAGATTCGTTCGTCGCTGCGCGCATAGAAGCCACCGATGCCCTCGGGCATGTCCGGCCAGACCTTGAGCATGTCGGCTCGGCCTTCCGCCAGATAGATGGTCAAGGGCGGCACATCGATGTCGGACTGGACCGGAAACCACAGCCGCAGCAGGGCGTCGAAACGCTCGACCTTCTGCACATAGGTGCGCAGGTCGCCCTCTCCGATGTCTCCATAGACGATGAAATGCGGGCTCTGGGCTTTGCGCCATTCGGCCCGCGCGGGCGATACCGCCACGAAAAACAGCGCCAGAACGGCGAAGACGACGCGGTATGATTTGGCGATAGACATGGTTCCCCCGAACAGTCCGGCGACACCTAGCCGTGCGAAAGCACGGAATACAAGAACCTCGCCGACGTGAAGGCGGAAGACCGTGGTCGCTCCGATACGTCAGTTTCGGACGTACCTCGGCAAACGGTCCGGATCGCCAAAAAGAGAACATCTTGTGAACCGGAACAAACCGTGCACATAGTCCGTCTCACACAGGGAGCGGGTCCAGGCGGGTCTCTCCCGGAACCAGACGGGAATCATGGCAAGGGAGAGCGGCAAGGTGGCGGCACAGGCGAATTTGAAATTGGTCAGCAGGGACGACGGCGACAAGCAGCGGGCGCTTGAGGCGGCGATCGCGCAGATCGATCGGGCCTTCGGCAAGGGCTCGGTGATGAAGCTGGGCAAGGGCGGGGTGGTCCAGGAGATCGCCTCGGTCTCGACCGGCTCGCTCGGTCTCGACATGGCGCTCGGCATCGGCGGCCTGCCGCGTGGCCGGGTGATCGAGGTGTTCGGCCCGGAAAGCTCGGGCAAGACGACCCTGGCCCTGCATACGGTGGCCGAAATCCAGAAGGCCGGCGGCACCGCCGCCTTCGTCGACGCCGAACACGCGCTTGATCCCGGCTACGCCCAGAAGCTGGGCGTCAACCTCGACGACCTTCTGGTGTCGCAGCCCGACACCGGCGAACAGGCGCTCGAGATCGTCGACACCCTGGTGCGCTCGGGGGCCGTGGACATCGTGGTCATCGACTCCGTCGCAGCGCTGACGCCGCGGGCCGAGATCGAGGGCGAGATGGGCGACAGCCTGCCCGGCCTGCAGGCCCGCCTGATGAGCCAGGCGCTGCGCAAGCTGACCGCCTCGATCTCCAAGTCCAACTGCATCGTGCTGTTCATCAACCAGATCCGGCACAAGATCGGCGTCATGTACGGCTCGCCGGAAACGACGACCGGCGGCAACGCGCTGAAATTCTACGCCTCGGTCCGCCTGGACATCCGCCGCACCGGCGCGATCAAGGACCGCGACGAAGTCGTGGGCAACACCACCCGGGTCAAGGTCGTCAAGAACAAGGTCGCCCCGCCGTTCCGCGAGGTCATCTTCGACATCATGTACGGCGAAGGCATCTCCAAA
>JBBRFV010000071.1:0-9123 GCA_038241335.1 Caulobacterales bacterium
CCTGACCGACAACGTGAACCAGCTGGCCGGCAACCTGACCGGCCAGGTCCGCAACATCGCCGAAGTGACCACCGCCGTGGCCAAGGGCGATCTGTCCAAGAAGATCACCGTCGATGTGAAGGGCGAGATCCTCGAACTGAAATCGACCATCAACACCATGGTGGACCAGCTCAACGCCTTCGCCTCCGAAGTGACCCGGGTGGCCAAGGAGGTGGGCACCGAGGGCAAGCTGGGCGGCCAGGCGCGCGTGGAGGGCGTCGGCGGCACCTGGAAAGACCTGACTGACAATGTGAACTCGATGGCGGCCAATCTGACCGGTCAGGTGCGCGGCATCGCCGACGTCGTCACCGCCGTGGCCAAGGGCGACCTGCAACGCAAGCTGACCCTGGACGCCAAGGGCGAGATCGCCTCGCTGGCCGACACGATCAACGGCATGATCGAGACCCTGGCCATCTTCGCCGATCAGGTGACCAACGTGGCGCGCGAGGTCGGCATTGAAGGCAAGCTGGGCGGCCAGGCCCGGGTGCCCGGCGCGGCCGGCCTGTGGCGCGACCTGACCGACAACGTGAACCAGCTGGCCGGCAACCTGACCACCCAGGTCCGCGCCATCGCGGAAGTGTCGACCGCGGTGACCAAGGGCGAGTTGACCCGATCCATCACCGTCGAAGCCTCGGGAGAGGTCGCGGCGCTGAAGGACAACATCAACGAGATGATCCGGAATTTGAAGGATCAGACCCTGAAGAACACCGAGCAGGACTGGCTAAAGACCAACCTGGCGCGGTTCACCCGCATGCTGCAGGGCGAACGCGATCTCGCCACCGTCTCGAACATGGTGCTGTCGGAGCTGGCGCCGCTGATCAACGCCCAGCATGCGGTCTTCTATGTCACCGATCAGGACGCCGACGACGAGGCCGTCCTGATCCTCGCCGCCGCCTACGCCTCAACCGAGCGCGAACAGCTTTCGCCGACCTTCCGGCTGGGACAGAGCCTGATCGGCCAATGCGCCAAGGAGAAGGAGCGCATCCTGCTGACCAACGTCCCGCGCGACTACGTGCAGATCGGTTCGGGTCTGGGAGGCGCGGTGCCCCTCAACATCATCATCCTGCCCGCCCTGTTCGAAGGCGAGGTGAAGGCGGTGATCGAACTCGCGACCTTCGGCGAGTTCTCGGAAACCCACCAATCCTTCCTCAGCCAGCTGATGGAATCCGTCGGCATCGTGCTCAACACGATCGCGGCCAACATGCGCACCGAGGGGCTACTGAGCCAGTCGCAGCTGCTAACGGCCGAACTGCAGGCGCAACAGGAGGAGCTGACCACCACCAACGATCGGCTCGAACAACAGGCGGCCTCGCTTCGTCAGTCGGAAGAGCTTCTGCGCGCCAAGCAGGAGGAGCTGCAGCAGTCGAACGCCGAGCTCGAGGACAAGGCCCAGTTGCTCTCGGCCCAGAACAAGCAGGTGGAAGCCAAGAACACCGAGGTCGAACAGGCCCGCTTCGCCCTGGAGGAAAAGGCGGAGCAGCTGGCGCTGACCTCGAAATACAAGTCGGAATTCCTCGCCAACATGAGCCACGAACTGCGGACGCCGCTCAACAGCCTTCTGATCCTGTCCAAGATGCTCAGCGAGAACACTCAGGGGAACCTGACGGGCAAGCAGGTCGAGTTCGCCAAGAATATCCACGCGGCCGGCTCCGACCTGCTCGGCCTCATCAACGACATTCTGGACCTCTCGAAGATCGAATCGGGGACGGTCACCCTCGACATCGGCGAGACCAGCTTCGCCTCGCTGCGGGACCAGATGGAGCGAACCTTCGCCCAGATCGCGCAGGACAAGCGCCTGGACTTCACGATCGATCTCGATCCGGATCTCCCGGCCTCGATGTACACGGACGACAAGCGTCTTCAGCAGATCATCAAGAACCTGCTTTCGAACGCCTTCAAATTTACGGGTACGGGCGGGGTCAAGCTACGGGTGGAACGGGTCGACACCGGGTGGACCCCGGGCAACGATCACCTCAAGAACGCCGGACAGGTTCTCGCCTTCCGCGTTCAGGACAGCGGCATCGGCATTCCGGAAGACAAGCAGCGGATCATTTTCGAGGCGTTCCAACAAGCGGACGGCACCACCAGCCGCAAGTATGGCGGCACGGGTTTGGGACTGTCGATCAGCCGCGAGATAACCCGCACGCTCGGCGGCGAACTCCGGGTCGAGAGCGAGCCGGACAAGGGGTCGACCTTTACGCTTTATCTGCCGCTCAACTTCAGCCCCGCAGCTTCCCCGGCGGCCAGTAGTGGAGCGCCGGCCCAGTCCGTGATCGTGCGGACGCAGCCGATCGAGCAGGAAGATCGCGCGGTCGAGATCGTCAGCGACGATCGCGAAGAGATCGCCACCGGCGATGCGGTCATCCTGATCGTGGAAGACGACCCTCGCTTCTCGGCCATTCTTCTGGCGCTGGTTCGGGATTGTGGTTTCAAGGGCGTGATCACGCCGGAAGGGATCACGGCCGCCTCCCTGGCGCGGCGGTTCAGTCCGCAGGCCATCCTTCTCGATGTGGGTTTGCCGGACATGGATGGGCTCGCTCTGCTTGATCTCTTCAAGCGCACGCCGGAGACGCGCCACATCCCGGTGCATGTCATCTCGGCCGATGACCAGGCCGGACTGGGTCTGGCGATCGGGGCCTTCGGCGTGACCCCCAAGCCCATCCGGCGTGAAGACGTCGTCGCCAGTCTCGGCGAGGTCAGCACGTTCATGGCCACCGAGAACCGCCGCCTCGTCTACGTCGGCCCGTCCGGCCCTGTCGCCATCGCGTTGAAGTCCGCCTTCGGATCCGTGACCCGGGTCGAAGCGCTGAAGGGGCTGGTGAAGGCCAGGATCAGGCCGACCGACAGTCTGGTCATCGACCTCGCGTCGACGACCCCGGCGCAGGTTGATGAGCACCTCAGGTCAGCGGAACGCGCCGCAGTGATTTACGCCGGCGGGCCACTGCAGACGGGCGACGAGCGCCTGCTGAGGCTGTCGGTGTTCTCCGGCCGCGCACGTCTGGCGCGCACGCCGGAACAGCTTGTCGAACAGGCGGCGCTGCTGCTGCACGAGCCGACGCACAAACTGTCGGAATCGGCTCGCACCGCCCTGGCCAGAAACCGGCGCGAGGACGCCATACTGGCCGGCCGCACCGCGCTCGTCATTGATGACGACATCCGCAACATCTTCTCAATGGCCAGCGCCTTGGAGGAGTTCGGAGTGGGACTGCATTACGCCGAGAGCGGGCGAGCCGGGGTGGAGTTGCTGCGGCAGCACCCTGACGTGGACATCGTCCTGGTCGACATCATGATGCCTGACATGGACGGCTACGAGACCATGCGGGAAATCCGCGCCATGGCGGGTTTCGCCGGCCTGCCAATCATCGCGGTCACCGCCAAGGCGATGAAGGGCGACCGATCCAAATGCATCGAGGCCGGGGCGTCCGATTATGTCTCCAAGCCCGTCGACATCGACTATCTGATCTCGGTGATGCGTGTGTCGATCCAGCGCGCTGACGCCCGCCGGCTGGCCGCCCGCGTGCCGGCGGCCGTCTGATGGTGGGCAAGCGAAGCCGAAAGCCGCCCGAACCGCCGAAAGCGCGGGTGTTGATCGTCGATGACGACGAACGCAACGCGTTCGCCGCCAGCGAGGCGCTGGCGGTCCTCGGCCACGAGCTCGTCGTCGCCCGGTCAGGGGAGGAGGCGCTCCGGTTGCTGCTGAAGCAGGAGTTCGCGGTCATCCTGCTGGATCTGCACATGCCGGGGATGGACGGTTACGAGACGGCGCGCCTGATCCGGGAGCATCCGCGTACCCGGGGAACGCCCATCGTCTTCGTGACGGCTGTCTTCCGGGATGAAGCGCACATTTTCCAAGCCTATTCGGTGGGCGCGGTCGATGTGGTGTTCAAGCCGGTCGATCCCTTCATCCTCCGCGCCAAGGTGGCTGTCCTCACCGAGCTGTACCTCAAGACCATCCAGGTCAGGCTGCAAGGCGAGGAACGCCATCGGCTGATGCGTGAGAACGCGACCATCACGGAAGCGCGGCTTTCGGCGGAACTGACACTTCGGCGCACCCGCGAGCGCCAGGACGCGATCCTGCGGTCCTTGCCAGTGGTGTTCACCTCGCGCGCCACGCTGCATCCGTTCGGCGCCTCGTTCGTCAGTGACAGCATCACCCCGATGACGGGTTTCGAGCCGAGCCGTTTCATCGAAGAACCCGAGATCGGTCTGGGCCGGATTCATCCCGACGATGTGGCTGCCGTGGCTGCTTGCTTGATGAACGCCGCAGAACTGGGCGGTTACGCCTGTGAGTACCGCTGGCAATGCGCCGACGGCGAATACCGCACCTTCCTCGATCAGGGCGTCTGGGTGCCGGGACAGGATGGTGCTGAGGGCGAGATCGTCGGCACGCTTCTGGACGTCACGGAGCGTCGCCAGTTGGAGGAACACCTTTCCCAGGCCCGCAAGATGGAGGCGGTCGGCCAACTCACCGGGGGCGTCGCCCATGACTTCAACAATCTGCTTACGGTGGTGCTGGGCAATGCAGACATCCTGCTGCGCAAGATCGATGATCCCAGGATCAACCGGCAGCTGGGGGCGATCCGCGCCGCGGCCGAGCGCGGCCAGAGCCTGACCCGCCAACTGCTCGCCTTTTCCCGGCGCCAGACCCTCAATCCGGAACCGGTGGACCTGAACAGACTGGTTCGCGATTTCGCGCCCCTCATTCGCCAGGCGGTCGGCGAGGGCGTCGCGCTGGACCTGCGCCTGTCCGACGGCGAGGTCTTCGTTTCCGTGGACGCTCACCAATTCGAAAACGCGCTGCTGAATCTCGCCGTCAACGCCCGAGACGCCATGGACAATGACGGCCAGCTGACGATCTCGGTGAGCGATACGGATGGTCGGGACGAGGCGACCGGCGAAGGCAGGCTGGTCGTGACCGATACTGGACAGGGCATGAGTCCCGAAGTGGTCGCGCGGGTGTTCGAGCCCTTCTACACCACCAAAGAGGTCGGCCGCGGCTCCGGCCTGGGCCTCTCGCAGGTTTATGGCTTCGTCAAACAGTCCGGTGGACGCGTCGACATCGACAGCCGGCCCGGCGCGGGCGCGGCTTTCACCCTCGCCCTGCCCCTGACGTCCGACCGGCCCATCGTGAAACCGGCGCCGACGGGCGATCCCTCGGCGCCGTCCGGTTCGGAACGCGTGCTGATCGTCGAGGACGACCCCGCGGTCCTCAGCGTGTGCCTCGATATGCTGCGGGAGCTCGGTTATCATTGCGAGGTGGCGATCGACGCCGCTGGCGCGCTCCAGCGCTTGAAAAACGATCCGGATTTCGACCTGCTCTTCTCCGATGTGGTGATGCCTGGCGGCATCAACGGCATTGAGCTGGCCCGTCGGGCTCGGGGCCTCCGTCCCGACATCAAGGTGCTTCTCACCTCCGGCTATGTCGGCGAGGCCGGACTGGGTGAAAGCCAGGACTTTGAGGTGATCGACAAGCCTTACCAGCGCACCCAACTGGCGGAGCGCCTCCGGTCCGTATTCCAATCGACCCAGGTCAGAACGCTGACCAGCGCGAACGCCGGATCCTAGGGCCGCAACCCGCCCGGGCGGGCCGCAGAAGCTCGGCATTTGCGTCCGCACGCCGATCCATCTGCCGGGCGCGCACCGTCGAAGGGTGGGGCGGATGCTCATTTGACGCGGGGGGTGGAAGGCGGCGCCGTCGGCCTCGCCGAATTTGGCGAGGATCGCGGCTTGATTGACGTTTCGGACAGGGCAGGCGGCGGGTATTTCCGGGCCCTCAAGACGAAGCGGTTCGCCAGGAGGCTGGCCGTCTCACCCTGCCAATAGCCCTTCTGTTCAATCGCCGTATGGCCGCCTTGGCCATTTGACGGGGATCGCCGATCGGCACGGAGACCCGCCATGTGGCACAATGAAAATCGGGAGGCGGACGACCGCTTCTGCATCGGACTTAGAGGTCTCCTCGCGGGCCTCCTCGGTCTGACGATGGTCGGAGCGGCGGTCGCCGGTCCGCTGGATCGGGATTTCTCGCTCACGCGCTCGACGGACCACGCCCAGTTTCGCGTCAGTGTGGAAAGCAACGTCCTGCCGATCCCCATGGGGCGAATTCACTCGTGGCGGGTCCACCTGACAGACCCCGATGGCGCGCCGGTGAGACAGGCCGTCATGAACGTCAGCGGCGGGATGCCGCAACACGGACACGGCCTGCCGACCCAGCCGCGGGTGGTCGAAGCGGACACACCCGGCGACTACCTCATCAACGGCGTGCGGTTTTCCATGACGGGCTGGTGGGTCCTCAACCTCGCCATCCGCACGCCGGACGGCCGGGCCGACACCGTCACATTCAATCTGACCCTGTGATCCGGGCGCTCGCCACCGTCTTTGTCGCGCTGCTCCTCATCAGCGCGAACGGGCGACCTGCGACCTGGTCCGTGGCGGATCTGGCGGTTCTCAGGACACTGTGGATCGAGAACCTCGGCCCTCCCCCGCCCGATCCGTCGAACCGGATGGCCGACAATCCGCAGGCCGCCCGGCTGGGACAGGCCCTGTTCCTCGATCGTCGTCTGAGCGCGAACGGACGCGTGGCCTGCGCCAGCTGCCATGAGCCCGGCCATGCCTTCACGGATGCTCGCCGGGTCGGCCTGGGAATATCGACCGGCGCCCGCCGGACCATGCCGATAGAACCGGCGGTCTATTCGGCCTGGCAGTTCTGGGATGGCCGCGCCGACAGTCTCTGGGCGCAGGCCCTGGGACCGGTCGAGAATCCGGTGGAGCACGGGTTCACCCGAACCGAGGTGGTCCGGCTTCTGTCAGCCCGCTACCGGGACCGTTACGAAGCCCTGTTCGAGCCGCTCCCTGACCTGTCCGACCTCAGCCGGTTCCCTGTCCGCGCCAGTCCTCTCGGCGACGCGGCCGCCAGAGCGTCCTGGGCGACGATGGCCTCCGCCGACCAGGTCACGATCGATCGCGCTTTCGCGAATTTCGGGAAGGCGATCGCCGCCTACGAGCGGACCCTGCGCGTGCGGGGTGGGCGCTTCGACGACTATCTCGCCGGTCTGTTTGGCGCGCCCGGTCGTCACGCCGCCTTCAGCCCCGACGAGTTCGCTGGCCTGAAACTGTTCCTCGGCAAGGGCCGCTGCCTGCAGTGTCACAGCGGCCCGCTGTTCACCAACGGAGGGTTCGCGAACACCGGCGTTCCCGGGGCGCGGGGCCGCGCAGGCGACGTCGGTCGTGAGACGGGTGTGCGAACCGCGCTCGCTGATCCGTTCAACTGCAGGGGCTTCTTCAGCGACGCCCGGAATGTCGGTTGCGACGAACTCGACTACGCGGTCGTCGGCGATCCGGCCCAGCGCGGCGCCTTCAAGACCCCCTCCCTTCGAGGCGTCTCCCGGCGCGCGCCCTATATGCACGCCGGCCAACTGACCAACCTGGAGCAGGTGGTCGAACACTACAGTCGCGGGCCCGTCGCCGCCGAAGGCGTGTCCGAGGTTCAACCGCTGCAGCTCAGCAGGATGGAACGACGACAACTCATTGCCTTCCTGCGGACGCTGGACGAAACATCGGCGGCGACCTCGCCGCCCAACCGGTAGAGGCGGCAGGGCTCGTTCATGGCGACCAGACATCCAGCCCTGTCGGGCGAAACATCCGACAGCTCCGGCCTTGGCGCCTCATGCCGGAAAGTGGCTCTGATCGGCTACCGCGGCGCGCAGTCGCTCGACCTGGTCGGGCCGTGGGAAGTGTTCGCCATGGCGAACCGCTTTTCGGGCGAAACTCTTTATCAATTGTACCTGGCGGCGCCGACCAGCGGACCGATCATCTCGAATTCCGGCCTGAGCCTCGGCGAAGCTGTGGCTGTTTCCGAGCTGCCGGCGGGACTCGACACGATTCTTGTCGCTGGCGGCGATGAGGCGGGGCTGCAGGCCATCAGCGAAGGCCCGGTCGTGGACTGGCTACGATCGCGCGTTCTCGACACAAGGCGGGTCGGAAGCGTGTGTTCGGGAGCCTTTGTGCTCGCCGTGGCGGGGCTTCTGGACGGTCGTCGCGCGACCACCCACTGGGAAGTCTGTGGCGACCTGCAAACCGACCACCCGTTGGTCGAGGTCGAACCGGACTCCATCTTCGTCGCGGATCCGCCGATCTACACATCAGCCGGGGTGACCGCGGGGATCGACCTCTGCCTGGCGTTCGTCGAAAACGATCATGGTCCCGAGCTGGCGCTCGCCGTGGCCCGCAACCTGGTCCTGTTCATGCGCCGACCCGGCGGACAGACGCAGTACAGCGCCGGGCTCAACGTACAGTCCGCCGCCACCCCCAAACTACGCACGCTCATTTCAGACGTCATCGCCCAGCCGGTCGGGGACCTGAGCCTGGCCGTGCTCGCCGCCCGGGCGGGGATGACGGAACGAACATTTTCACGGGTGTTCCAGAGAGAGACGGACCTCACGCCCGCGGCCTTCGTGGAGGCGGCGCGCGTGGATCGGGCGAAGGCCCTGCTGGAAACCTCCGACTGGCCCCTGGCGCGTGTGGCCGAGCGCGCGGGTTTCGGCAGTCTCGACGCGCTTCACAGGGCCTTCCTCAAACGCGTCAAGGCGACGCCCGGCGAGTACCGCCAGCGCTTCGGACGGCCCGGAGGTTCCGTCTAGCCTGTCCGGACCTGTGTCTGACGATGTGAACGTCGTCCACGACGCGGTGGCGCCAGTCGTAGTTCATGTAGCGCGCGGTCTCGTCGGCGACGTCATCACCGCAGAACCGGGCGACCAGATAGAGCGAGGCGTCGATGCCGGCGCTGATCCCGGCCGAGGTCACGACCTTGCCGTTGTCGACGAGCCGCGCCTTGGGTCGAACGTCGATTGTCGGATCCACGGCCCGCAGTTCGTCGATCGCATCGCTGTGCGTCGTGGCGGCGAGTCCGCTGAGGAGACCGCAAGCGCCCAGTAGCAGGGAACCCGTACAGACCGAGAGGATCGTTTCGGAGATCACGTGGCCCGCACCCACGAAATCGCGGGTCCGATCGTCGGTAAGCAGTCGCCGGACGCCATGGCCGCCGGGTACGACGAGCACGTCCATCTGGCCATCCTCTGTCGGATGATG
>JBBRFV010000072.1:0-9109 GCA_038241335.1 Caulobacterales bacterium
CAGGCTAAAGCGTAACCCTTGAAGGCCGCGCGTCAGACGCGGCTACAGGGAACAGGAAACGCATATGGCTCGAGTGGCTCTCGTCACGGGTGGAACCCGCGGCATCGGCAAGGCGATCGTCCAGCGCCTCAAGGAAGACGGGATGGCGGTCGCCGCCGGATATTCGGGCAATGTCGAAGCCGCGGAGGCGACCGCGAAAGAGCTGGGCGTCACCATCGTCAAGGGCAATGTCGGCGCGTTCGAAGACTGCGAGCGCGCGGTGAAGGAGATCGAGGACCAGCTGGGCCCGATCGACATCCTGATCAACAACGCCGGCATCACCCGCGACGGCTTCTTCCACAAGATGAGCCACGACCAATGGTCGGACGTCATCCGGGTGAACATGGACAGCGTGTTCAATATGACCCGCCAGGTCATCAACGGCATGCGTGACCGCGGCTTTGGCCGCATCGTCAACATCTCGTCGATCAACGGCCAGAAGGGCCAGATCGGCCAGACCAACTATTCCGCCGCCAAGGCGGGGATGATCGGCTTCACCAAGGCCCTGGCGCTGGAGAACGCGCGCAAGGGCGTGACCGTCAACTGCATCGCGCCCGGCTATATCGACACCGAAATGGTCGGAGCCATGGACGAGAAGGTCCTGGCCGCGATCATCGCCCAGATTCCGGTGGGAAGGCTCGGGAAAGGCGAGGAAATCGCCGACATGGTGTCCTGGCTGGCCGGGGAGCGTGCCGGATATGTCACAGGCTGCACCCTGTCCCTGAACGGCGGTCAGTATCTGGTCGGCTAGACCCGACCTGCCCAAAATCCGCCGCGCGACGATTCCACGACATGGGTCATGGAGTTGACGGCAAGGGTCAGAACGGCGCGAACGCCGCTTCCGGCCGCGATGGCGATCGCCCTCGCGGCGGCCGTGCTGTCGCCGGCCGGCCCCGCCTTCGCGTCTGATTTCCCGGGCCAGAACCGCGGCAACGCCCAGGCCGAACAGAGTCAGGCCCTGCGCGGTCGGGCCTCCGGCTCGCACAGCCTGCCTGACAGCGGTCGTTATGTGACGGATTCCGGGGACGCCTTCATCCTCGACACCTCGGGCTCCCGTCCGCTTCTGCGCTTCGAGCGTCGCGACGAGACCTGGGTCTTGCGGCCCACCGCCGCCCCCCGCGGCGACGTCATCTACCGCAACGACGCCGGCGAACAGGTGCTGCGCGTCACGCCTGATGGCGGCCTGACAGTCTATAGCCAGCGCGCCCAGGGCGGGTCGCCGGCCTCCTTCTCGGGCATAGCGCCCAATCTGGCTCCGCCGTCGCTGGGGCCCTCGCAGCTGTTCCAGCTGATGACCCGGCGCAGCGCCATGCTGAGCCAGACCATGGGCCGGCTGATCGAGGTCAACGTCGACACCGACGAAGAGGCCGAGGCCCTGTCCGTCGAAGCCCTGATCGTGACCACCGACTCTGTTCTGCGCATCGCGCGCTCGCCGACGGCCCGGTCTGCGCTGGACCGGCTGCGGCGCATCACCATCCAGCAGGGCTCGCGCGCCACCGTCTCCTATGCGCGCGGCGAGCTCCGCGTCGTCGTGGCTCCCAGCGAGGGCGTGGCGGGACGTCCGTCCTCGGCCCGCGTCATCCGCGCCGTCCTTCCGACCCGCTAGAAGACGTCCTTGGCCGTCCGGCGCCGGCCGAAGTCGGCGGCGTCCCGCGCCCTCAGGAAGGGGTTGAAGGCCTTTTCCGCGCCGATGGTGGTGGGCACGGTCGGATCGTTGCGCTCGCGGGCGGCGAAGACCTCGGCCGCCCGGGCCGCCATTTCGGGCCGCGGGTCGAGCGACAGGGCGAAGCGGGCGTTGGCGGCCGTGTATTCGTGCGCGCACCAGACCGTCGTGTCGTCCGGCAGGGCCGCCAGGGTCTGCAGACTGTCCCACATCTGGTCGACCGTGCCTTCGAACAGCCGGCCGCATCCCAGGACGAACAGGGTGTCGCCGACAAAGGCGGTCCGCTCTGCGGGCGCATGCCATGCGATATGCCCCAGGGTGTGGCCCGGCGTGTCGATGACCTCGAACACGGTCTCGCCCAGGGCGATCCGATCGCCGCCCCGCACCACCCGATCCAGCGGCGCGATCTTGCGCACCTCCTCGGGTCCGATGATCTCGCAACCGGTTCTGGCCTTCAGAACGGCGTTGCCGCCCGCGTGGTCAGGATGCCAGTGGGTGTTGAGGATCATATCCAGCCGACCCCAGTCCAGATGGTCCAGCGCGGCCAGGATGGCGTCCGGGTCCGGACTGTCGATCGTCGCCACCTTGCCGCTGACGCGATCGCGCGCCAGCAGGCCATAGTTGTCGGTCAGACAGGGCACGAGGCGAACGTCAAGGGTCATCGCCGCGTTCTAGCAGCGCCGTCCGTCGCGGCCTATGCTGGACCTCCATGAGACGCTCGATCGACGATCTGCGCACCTTCTACGGCGAACCGGCGGGCGCGCTGGTGCGGCGCCTGCTGGCGCGTCGGCTCGAGGACGCCTGGGGCGAGGCGATCGACTGCGACGTCCTGGGCATCGGCTATGCCACGCCCTGGCTGGACGCCTTCGTCGGTGCACGCCGAGCCATCGCCGCCATGCCCGGCGGCCAGGGCGTGGCGCTCTGGCCCTCGGTCGGGCGCAACCGGACCGTTCTGGTCGAGGATCGCCGCCTGCCGTTCGCGGCCGGGACCTTCGACCGCATCCTGCTGATACACGCGCTTGAGGAGGCCGACGACGCTCGCGCCCTGATGCTCGAGGCGGTGCGGGCCTTGTCGCCGGCCGGGCGGCTGATCGTCGTCGCGGCCGCGCGCGGCGGCCTGTGGGCGCGCGCCGAATCGACCCCCTTCGGCCACGGCCGCCCCTTCACCCGCCGCCAGCTGGAACGGCTGGTCCGCGAAGCGGGGCTGGAGCCGACGGCCTGGTCCCAGACCCTCTATGTGCCGCCGTGGGGGCCCTTGCTGCCGATGGCCGACGGCTTCGAACAGATCGGCCGGCGCCTCACGCCCGGCGCGGCCGGCGTCATCCTGATGGAGGCGACGCGTCAGGCCTACGCCCGCATCATGCCCGGAGGCGCCGCCGAACGAACGCCCGCCCTTGCCCCCGGGCTTCAGCCCCAGCCGCAACCGAGCACGCGCGATCTGGCGAGATCGGGCGAACAGCCCTAAACGGGCGGCCATGCAGCGATTGATCCTGATGCGTCATGCCGAGGCCGAGCGAGCCGCCGCCTCCGGCCGCGACCGGGACCGCGCGCTGTCGGCCCACGGCCGCGCCGACGCCGCCGCCATCGGCCGGGCCCTGGCGGCGCGCGGCATCCGCCCCGACCTGGCCCTGGTGTCCCCGGCGGTGCGCACCCAGCAGACCTGGGATCTGGTTCACGACGCCCTCGGCGACGTCCAGGTCCGGCGCGACGAGCCGCTCTACAACGGCTCTTCGGACGCCCTGCGGCGCGCCGTGGAGGCGGCCGAGGACGACGCCGGCTGCCTGCTGGTGATCGCCCACAATCCCGGCGTCCACCTGCTGGCCGTCGAATATCTGATCGAAAGCGCCGCCTCGCCCTCCGTTCTGGACCGGATGAGCGGCGGCTTCCCACCCGGGGCGGCGGCCCTGTTCGCCGTGGATGTGGCGGGCCGGCCGACATTCGAGGGCTTCCTGCAGCCCCGCGATTTGGCCGCCGCATGACCGACGTGGCCTACAAGCTGATCGACGCGACCGAATGGGCGTCGGCCCGCGCCCGTGGCGTCTTCGAAGGCTCCGCCGTAGATCGCGCCGACGGCTTCATCCACCTGTCGGCCGCCGGGCAGGTCGTCGAGACGGCCCGCCGTCACTATGCGAACCGTCAGGATCTGCGCCTGCTGACCGTGGACCTCGCGGCCCTGACCGACACAGTGCGTTGGGAGGCGTCGCGCGGCGGCGATCTGTTCCCCCACATCCACGGCCCGCTTCCTGTCGCAGCGGTCACGGCCGAGCGGCCGCTGGCCGTGGACGCCGACGGCGTCATGCGGTTCGACGACGGAGGGCCGTCGTGGCCGGCCTGACCGATCTGGGGGCCTGGGCCCTCCGCCAGCTCGATCCGGAGGTCGCTCATGGTCTCGCCCTGGCCGCGCTGCAGACCCTGCCGTTCCCCGCCGCCGCGCCCGACGACCCGATCCTCGCCACGACCCTCGCCGGCCTGCCCCTCTCCAACCCCATCGGCCTGGCTGCGGGTCTGGACAAGAACGGCGAGGCCCTTCACGGCCTCGCGCGGCTCGGCTTCGGCTTCATCGAATGCGGCTCGGTCACGCCGCTGCCCCAGCCCGGCAATCCGAAACCGCGCCTGTTCCGCCTGGCCGCAGACCGCGCCGTCATCAACCGCATGGGCTTCAACAATGCGGGACTCGAGGCGTTCGCCGGCCGGCTCGCCGATCGCCCTCGCCGGGCCGTTGTCGGAGCCAATCTGGGGGCCAACAAGGAGACAGAGGACAAGGCGGCCGACTATGTCGTCGGGCTGCGCCGTCTGCGTGGCCTGGCCGATTATGTCGTCGTCAACGTCTCGTCGCCCAACACACCCGGCCTGCGCGCCCTGCAAGGCCGGACCCAGCTGGACGATCTGCTGGGCCGTCTGGCCGAGGCGCGGGGCGACGACGCCACGCCCGTCTTCCTCAAGATCGCTCCCGACCTGACCGCCGCCGAGATCGCCCTGATCGTCGACGCCGGCCTCGATCACGGCATCGACGCCCTGATCGTCTCCAACACCACCCTCTACCGACCCGACAGCCTGCGCTCGCCCGACCGGGGCGAGGCCGGCGGCCTGTCCGGCGCGCCGCTGAAGGCCCGGGCCCGGGCCGCCTTGCGGGCCGCCGTGCGGGCGTCAGCAGGCCGCCTGCCCCTGATCGCCGTCGGCGGGATCGATTCCGGAGCCGAGGCCTATGCCCGCATCCGGGCCGGGGCGTCGGCGGTGCAGATCTATTCCGCCCTCGTCTACGACGGCCCGGGCCTGGTGGCCCGGATCAAGCGTGAACTGGCGGTCCTGCTGCGCGCCGACGGTTTTTCCACAGTCGCCGAGGCCGTATCCGCGCCCCGTTGACGGAGCGTTAGGGCAACCGTCGCATGATGGCCCAAAGGCGAAAACGCCCCGGGGAGCTTCATGGCGAAAGCCACCGCCATCACGTCCAGCGACGCGTCCGACCACTGGGCCGGCGCGGTGCGCCAGCGTCGCAAGGCGCTGCTGCAACGGCTCGGCATGGGCGCCGCCAGCGCGCTGATCTTCAGCCCGCTGATCGGCTGGGACCTCAGCATCGCCTGGGTGATGGGCTATTTCATAGTCCAGTTGCTCGACCTCTGGGTCTTCTCCCCGATCAACAGCGGCCGGACCGAGCGCCTCAAGGGCTTCCGGCGCTTCGCCGGCGGCGCCATGCTGATGGCCAATGCGGGGTATTTCGGCAGCCTGTCGATCCCTCTGTGGATCGTCGGCGGCCCGATGGGCGGCATCTGCGCCTCCATGTTGCTGTCGGCGGGCGCCATATATGCGGTCATCAACGCCCCTCGATCCCGGAGCGTTCTGGCGCTCACGGTCATCCCCCAGTTCCTCTATCTGGCCGGCACACCGGTCTTCATGGCTCTGTTCGGCGCCTCTCCGGGCTTCGTCACGGCCGCATCGATCGCCGTCGGCGTGTTCGCGGCCTATTGCCTGTCGACCTGGCAGCGAATGAACGATGCCCGCGTCGCCGAGAGCGTGGCCCGCATCGAGGCCGAGGAGAAGCGCGGCGACGCCGAGCGGATCATGGCCAGCCGCAGCGCCTTCCTCGCCGCCGTGGGGCACGATCTGCGCACGCCCATCAGCGCCATCCTGACCGGCGCGGCCGAACTGGAACGCGGCGCCGGCGACGGCTCGGCGCGCGCCCAGGCCCGACTGATCAGCGACGCCGGCTTCATGATGAAGGCGCTGCTGGACGACCTCCTGGACCATGCCAAGCTCGACGCCGGCCACATGACCGTCGAGAACACCGACTTCAACCTGCGCGACCTGCTGAACCAGACGGTGCGGCTGTGGCGCGGGCCGGCGCGCGCCAAGGGTCTGAGGTTCCGCGTCGAGGGGGCTTCGACCATTCCCGTCTGCGCTCGCGGCGACGCCATGCGGGTCCGTCAGGTGCTCAACAACCTGATTTCCAATGCAATGAAATTCACCGCCGAAGGCTCGATCACCCTGCGTCTCAACGCCTGGGACGATGAACTGGGCGGGCACGCGGTTCTGATCGAGATCATCGACACCGGCCCGGGCATGACCACCAACCAGATGGGCCGCCTGTTCAGCCCCTTCGACCAGACCGCCGACGGCGTCAGCGCCCGTCACGGGGGCACCGGGCTCGGCCTCGCCATCAGCCGCCAGCTCGTCGACCTGATGGGCGGCCGCCTGACTGCCCGGAGCCGGCCGGGCGAAGGCGCGGCCTTCACCCTTTCGCTGACCTTGGGCCGGGGCGAGCGTGTCGCTGCGCCGGTTCTGACACTGGACCAGGACAGTCGCGACGCCGTCGCCCGCGCGCTCGGCGGTCGCCACCGCTCCACGGCGCCGGTCGCCCAGCCGCAGGCCTTCGACACGCCCGTGACAGAGGAGGCCGCCGCCCCGCAACCCGAACCCGCCGAGGCCGAGGTCGCGGACGACGAGGACGAAGGCCGGCCAATGCGGGTCCTGGTCGTCGATGACCACGACATCAACCGTCGCGCCATCCAGCTGATCCTGCAGCCCCTGGGCTGCGACATCGCCACGGCCGCCGATGGCCTCGCCGCGCTCAAGATCTGCGAGCAGTCCGATTTCGACCTGATCTTCATGGATGTGCGCATGCCCGAGCTGGACGGTCGCGAGACCACCCGGCGGCTGCGCGCAGGCGGCGGGCCGAACGCCCGTGTGCCGGTCATCGCCGTCACCGCCGACACCTCGCCCGAGGACATCGCCGCCTGCAACGCCGCCGGCATGACCTATTTCGTGCCCAAGCCGATCACGCCGCCGATGCTGCTGGGGGCCATCACCCATGTGATGACCCAGGCTCAGGACGCGGCCGAGGACCCTGCCTTCGTCGCCGCCTGATCGCAGACCTCGGCGACCAGCCGGTCCGCGAAGCCCGCGCCCTTCAGGTCGCACTCCCAGACCGTGATCACGCGCCAGTCCTGCGCCACGAGCGACGCTTCCGAGGCGACGTCACGGGCGCGGTTCCGCCCGATCTTGGCGCTCCAGTAATCCGCGTTGGCCTTGGGCTGGCGCGCGCCCCGGACGCAGTCGTGGCCGTGCCAGAAACAGCCGTGAACGAACAGGGCGGCGCGCCGCCCCTGCATCACCACGTCCGGCCGGCCGGGCAGGCCGCAGCCGCCCAGCCGGTAGCCGATCCCGGCCGCGCGCAGGATGCGCCGCACCGTCAGTTCCGGCGCCGTGTCACGCCCCTTGACGCGGCGCATGACAGCGCTGCGCTGTTCGGGGGTAAAGACGTCGGTGGGTACGGTCATCGGTCGCGAGGCCCTCAAATAGCCAAGGGGCGGTAGGGCCTCGCGACCAACGCTTAGAGCTGAGCCAGCAGATGCTCGGCGGAGGACACCCGGAATTCTCCGCCCTGTTCGATGTTCAGTTGGTCGACGACGCCGTCCTTGACCAGCATGGAGTAGCGTTGCGAGCGCTCGCCCATGCCGAAGCCCTTGGCGTCCAGCGCCAGGCCCAGGGCGCGGGTGAAGTCGCCGTTGCCGTCGCCCAGCATGACGATGTCGTCCTTGCCGATGCCCTGGCTGTCGGCCCAGGCGCCCATGACGAAGGCGTCATTGACCGAGACGCAGGCGACGGTGTCCACGCCCTTGCCCGCCAGATCGGCCAGACGGTCCTTGAAGCCCGGCAGGTGGCGCGCCGAACAGGTCGGGGTGAAGGCTCCCGGGACGGCGAACAGGGCCACGGTCTTGCCCTTGAAGACCTCGTCCGTCGTCACCGGCTTGGGACCGTCGTCGGTGGCGCGGGTCAGGTTGGCCGAGGGAATGCGGTCGCCGATCTGGATGGTCATGGGCAGGCTCCGGGAGGGGGTGGGACAAAGGCGTCGAAGGGCAGATAGGCGTCGCGCCGCCTCTCGCCAAGCACCCGAGCCTTGAGCCATGTCTTGCGTCCGGCACATCGCGTCCCGATGATAGGGTCATGGACGACTTCCAATCCCTGACCGGCCGCCTGCTGGTGGCCATGCCCGGCATCGGGGATCCCCGGTTCGAACACGCCGTGATCCTGGTCTGCGCCCACCGCCCCGACCACGCCATGGGCCTGCGGCTGGATCGGCCCGCGCCCGGCGTGGACCTGAAGAAGGTGCTGGCCAAGCTCGAAACGCCCCTGCCCGAGGTCAACGCCGTCGGCGACCGGCCCGTGCTGGTCGGCGGCCCCGTCGAGCGCGAGCGCGGCTTCGTGCTGCACACCGACGACTGGCTGGCCCCCGACGCCTCGCTGGCGTTCGCCACGGGTCTGGCCATGACCGGCACGCGCGAGGCCTTGGTGGCCATGGTCGATCCCGTCGCCGGCCCGCGCCGCTCGATCCTGTTGCTGGGCTACGCCGGCTGGGGCGAGGGCCAGCTGGAGGACGAGCTGGGCGAAAACGTCTGGCTCACCGCCGAGGCCGACGCCGACCTGATCTTCGACCCCGACTACGACGGGAAATGGGCCAAGGCGCTGGCCGGACTGGGTGTCGATCCGGCTCAGCTGTCGGGGCAGAGTGGACGGGCCTAGCCCGAACGCGCCTTCAGCGGCGCCGTGCCGTCGGCCAGGGACTCGTTCAGATAGACCTCGGCCTCCTGGGCCGGCAGGGCCTGGGCGTAGCCGAAGCCCTGACCGTAGTGGCACTGGGCGTCCAGCAGCAGCTTGGCGAGGCCGGCGTTCTCGACCCCCTCGGCGACGACGTCCAGACCCAGGTCGCGGCCCAGGTTGACCACCGATTTGACGATCTTGGCCGAGCCCTCGTCCTTGTCCATGGTCAGCACGAAATAGCGGTCGATCTTCAGCGTATCGAACGGCAGCTTGGCCAGCCAGGTCAGCGACGAGAAGCCGGTCCCGAAATCGTCCAGCGCCAGCGAGGCTCCGGCCTCTCTCAGCTTGGTCAGGGTCTCGGCCGCGCGCGTG
>JBBRFV010000073.1:0-9012 GCA_038241335.1 Caulobacterales bacterium
AGGCCGCCCTGGACGCCCGCGACCGCGACCCGTTCGCCTTCTTCTCCAGCCTGCTGAACCGGGTCGACGAAACCGGCGTCTCGGGCCGCGCCCGCATTCTCGCCCGCCTCGGCCGCGAGGCCGAGGAAGCCATCGACGAGACCCTGGCCCAGGTTCTGGCCGCCGAGGAACGGGGCGGCGTCGACCTGGAGACCTGTGTCGCCCGGCTGGAAACCGCCGACGTCGAGGTCAAACGCGAGATGGAAGGGGCCCGCAACGAGGTTCGGGTCATGACCGTGCACGGGGCCAAGGGGCTGGAAGCCCCGATCGTCATCCTGCCCGACACCACCTCACGCGCCAAACCGCAGGGTCCCACCCTGATGCCTTCGGCGAACGAAGACGGAGAAGAGGGCGAGGGCTGGCTGATGTGCCCCGGCTCGGCCAGGGACGACTGCCCCGCCTCGAAGGCCGCGCGCGAGGCCCGAGTCGCCCGCGCCGACGCCGAGACCCTGCGACTGCTCTATGTCGCCCTGACCCGCGCCCGCGACCGGCTGGTGGTCATGGGTCGGGCGGTCAAACGGCCAGAGGAGGGGTTCGAGCCGCGCAGCTGGTGGAGCGTGGTCGCCGAAACCTTCCAGCGGCTGGGCGATGACGATCCGTTGAACATCCGCGACATCGGCGAGGGCGTGCTGCGCTTCGGCGTCGATCCCGCGACGGTCGCCGCCCGGGCCGCGGTCTGCGCGGTCGCCGTCGCCGTCCCCGCCTGGGCGCGCACGCCGCCGGCGGCGGACGCGTCGGCCCGCTTCGCCTCCCCCTCGAAAATGGAGGAGACGACGCGCATTCCCGCCCCGTCGCCGCTGGCGACGATGGCGGGCCCGGGCGCGCCTCTGGGCCGGTTCCGGCGCGGCGACCTTATCCACCGACTGCTCGAGCGCCTGCCGGATATCGTCACGCCCGAACGGCCGGACGCGGCGCGGCGGATGCTGTCCCGGGAACGAGACCTCGACGGAACCCAGCGCGCCGAGATGATCGCAGCGGCCTTCACTATACTTGACGACTCCCTCTTCACTCCGGTGTTCGGCCCCGGCTCCCGGCCCGAGGTGGCCCTGACGGGAACCGTCGACGGCCAGCCGATTTCGGGGCGGATGGACCGGCTGGTGGTCACGCCGGAGCGGGTTCTGGTCATCGACTACAAGACCAACCGCCCCGCCCCCGACCGCGTCGAGGCCGCCGATCCGGCCTATCTGGCCCAACTGGCGGTCTACGTCTCTATTTTGGGACAACTGTACCCGGACCGGCCGGTCGAGGCCGCCTTGGTGTGGACCGACGGGCCCCGGCTGATGCCGGTCCCCCAAGCCGTGATGGACGCCGCCCTGTCCCCGCGTTGACCCGGGCGCGGCGACGCACCACATGGTGTCCGAACACCGGACTCACTTCCCGATATCCGGCCGCCAATTTCCGCGCTCAGGCCGCCCGAACGGGCGCTGGCGCCCCAAGAAGGAGATTATTCCATGGCCACCCTCAAGGTCACCGACGACAGCTTCGACGCCGACGTCCTGAAGTCGTCCGTCCCCGTTCTGGTCGATTTCTGGGCCGAGTGGTGCGGCCCCTGCAAGCAGATCGGCCCGGCCCTGGAGCAGATCGCCGACGATCTCGCCGGCCAGGTCGTGATCGCTAAGATCAACATCGACGACAGCCCCATGGTGCCGTCGAAACTGGGCGTGAAGGGCATCCCGACCCTGATGCTGTTCAAGGACGGCCAGATGGCTTCGATGAAGGTCGGGGCCATGCCCAAGGGCAAGATCGTCGAATGGCTGGCCGAAGCCGGCATCGGCGTAACCGCAGCCTGAAGCCGAGGCGTGGTTGGCGGCCAGCCACCAGCCACCCTCAGTCCGGCCAGGTCTCCCGGCTCGCTCCCAGAACCTCCCCCGCGAGATACAGCGAGCCGCAAATCACCACCCGCCCCGCGCCCAGCCTCAGCGCGCGCGCCAGCGCCTCGGTGACAGACCCTGACGGCGTCGCCCCCAGTCCGTGGCCGCGCGCCACCGCCGCCAGCGCCTCGGGCTCGGCCGCCGCGCCTTCGAACGCGACGGTGAAGACCGTCGCCCCCGAGCCGCGCAGAGCCTCGAAGAAACCGCCTGCGTCCTTGTTCGCCAGCATGCCGACGATCAGGGCCAGCGGCTGAGGGGCGCGGGCCTGCCGCTCCGCCAGCGTCTCGGCCAGGGCCGCCGCCGCGTGCGGATTGTGTCCGCCGTCCAGCCACAGCTCGGCTTCCGACGCCCGGGCCGTCTCCGCATGAGGCCCCGCCGTCAGCCGCTGCATCCGGGCCGGCCAGCGGGCCGTCCTGAGCCCTTCGGCGACGGCCGTCTCGGGCAGGTCCAGCTCCAGCGCCACGGCGACGGCCAGTCCCGCATTGGCGATCTGGTGCGCGCCGACCAGGGCAGGGGCCGGCAAGTCGAGGAATCGCGCCTGGTCCTGAAAAGCCATGCCGCCCCGTTCGGGCCAGGCGTCGAAATCAACCCCCATGACCGTCAGAGGCGCGTGCACGGCCCGCGCCGCCGCCTCGATGACGGCCATCGCCTCTTCCGACTGGCGCGCGATCAGGCCGCGTGCGCCCGGTTTGAGAATGCCCGCCTTCTCCGCCGCCACCCCCGCCAGCGCCGTGCCGAGGAACTCCGCATGGTCCAGATCGACCGGGGCGATGACGCTGAGCAGCGGCCGTTCGATCACATTGGTGGCGTCCATCACGCCGCCCAGTCCGACCTCGACGATGGCCAGGTCCGCCGGCGTCTCGCTCATGGCCAGGAAGGCTGCGGCCGTGGTGCTCTCGAACACCGTCGCCTCGATGGACCGTCCGGTCATGGCCGCCTCGATCCGGTCGAGGATGCCGTTCAGGGCGTCGTCGCCGACCAGCGTTCCGCCCAGCCGTATGCGCTCGTTGAAGCGGACCAGATGGGGCGAGGTGTAGGCGTGGACCCGCAGGCCGGCGGCCTCGGCGATGGCGCGGATGAAGGCCACGGTCGAGCCCTTGCCGTTGGTGCCAGCCACATGGATCACCGGCGGCAGCCGGTCCTGCGGATCGCCCAACGCCGTGCACAGCGCCCGCATCCGGTCCAGCGACAGGTCGATGCGCTGCGGATGCCGGGCGCGCAGACGTTCGGAGATCGGGTCCATCAACCGACCCTGAACGGCGAAAGGGGCGACGGTTCGGCCATGACGATGCTATCGACGAGCCCATGACGATGAGCAAGCGCCCGACCGCCCGGACCGTCGCGCGCGGCGTGCTGGCGACGGCCTTCCTCGCGGCGGGGGTGATCCACCTGCTGGCGCCCGCACCCTTCCTGTCGATCCTGCCGCCCTGGGCGCCGTGGCCGGGACCGCTCATCGCCCTGACCGGCCTGGCCGAGATCGCCGGCGCGATCGGCCTGTGCGTTCCGCGCCTGCGTCGCGCCGCCGGACTCGGGCTGGCCCTCTACGCCGCCTGCGTTTTTCCGGCCAATATCCAGCACGCGATCAACGACCTGTCTCTGGCGCACCCCGTCCTGGGTTGGGCCTACCACGGGCCACGCCTGTTGTTTCAACCGGTGATCGTCTGGTGGGCGCTGTGGTCCGGCGGTGCGATCGACTGGCCGTTCCGTCCTCGGGCCGAACCGGCCTAGGCCGCCCGGCGCTTGCCGCCCATCAGCATCGACAGAACCTCGCCCAGAATGCGCGGCAGGTCGGCGCGGCTGACGACCTTGTCGACCATGCCCTTCTCCTGAAGGTATTCGGCGCGCTGGAAGCCCGGCGGCAGCTTCTCGCGGATGGTCGCCTCGATCACGCGCGGGCCGGCGAAACCGATCAGGGCCCCCGGCTCGGCCAGATGGACATCGCCCAGCATGGCGTAGCTGGCGGTGACCCCGCCCGTGGTCGGGTCGGTCAGCACCACCACGAAGGGCAGCTGGACGGCCTTCAGCTCCTGGATGGCCAGGGTGGTGCGCGCCATCTGCATCAGGCTGAGCGCGCCCTCCTGCATCCGCGCCCCGCCGGCGGCGGTGAAGCAGACCAGCGGAACCTTGCGGGCGACAGCCGCCCGGGCCGCGGCGATAAAGGCCTCGCCCGCCGCCATGCCCAGCGACCCGCCCATGAAGCTGAAGTCCTGGACGATGACCACCGCCGGCGTGCCGTCCAGATCGCCGAAGCCGATGGCCATGGTGTCCTTGCGGCCCGCGGCCTTGCGGGCGGCGGCCAGACGCTCCTTGTACGGCTTGCCGTCCGAGAATTTCAGCGGGTCCTCGGGCACGTCGGGCGTGTCGATCGCCTCGAACGCGCCGTCGTCGAAGGTGTAGCGCAGCCGCTGGTCGGCGTTGATGCGCATATGGCGGCCGGACGGCGTGACCCAAAGCGAGGTTTCGAGGTCCGAGCGGTACAGCATCTCGCCCGTGTCGGGGTCCTTGACCCACAGGTTCTCGGGCGTGTCGCGCCGGCTGACGATCTTGCGCACGCCGGGGGCGAAGCGGCTGAGCCAGCCGCCGCGCTTTTCCTGCTGGGGTTTGTTCTTGTCGACCATGGCGGCGCTTTAGACCGTTTCCGTCACGCGCGCACCCCGGACCGCTTCGGCCAGGGATCGCACCTTGGCCAGAACGCGCCCGGCGGCCAGTTCGTTCGCCTCAAGCGCCGCCGCGACCTCGTCGACCAGAACCGAGCCGGCCACCACCGCATCGGCCACCCGGGCGATCTCGGCGGCGCGCTCGGGCGTCTTCACGCCAAAGCCGACCGCGACCGGCAAGCCCGAGGCCTTGCGCACGCGCGCCACGGCGGGGGCCACCGACACGGCCTGGGCCTCCTTGACCCCGGTCACCCCGGCGACCGAGACATAGTAGACGAAGCCCGAGGTCCGTTCGGCGATGATCTTCAGGCGCGCATCATCCGAGGTCGGCGTGGCCAGCCGGATCAGCGACACCCGGGCCGCGTCCAGTGCATCCGACAGCGGCCCGGCCTCTTCCGGCGGGCAGTCGACGACGATCAGCCCGTCCACGCCACTCGCCGCCGCGTCGCGTGCGAAGGCGGGGTAGCCATAGGTCTCGATCGGATTGAGATAGCCCATCAGGATCACCGGCGTGTCGGCGTCGCCCTCGCGGAAGGCGGCGGCCAGCGCCAGCGTGCCCTTCAGCGTCAGCCCTGCCTTGAGCCCCCGCAGCGCGGCGCGCTGAATCGGCGGCCCCTCGGCCATCGGGTCGGAGAAGGGAAAGCCCAGTTCGATCAGATCAGCCCCGGCGGCGGGCAGGCCGCGCAGGATGTCGAGCGCCTGCTCGCGCGTCGGGTCCCCGGCCATCACATAGGCCACGAACCCGGCCCGCCCCTCGGCCTTCAGCGCGGCGAAACGGGCATCGATCCGTGCGGTGGTCACTGCGCCGGCGCTCCCGGCGTCGGCCCCTGGGCGTGGCAGACGTCGCCCGGGATGGCGGCGAAGGCGATATAGGCCGGACCCGAGGGAGACGGGGCCGCATTGTCGGGCGCGAAGGCCAGGACCTGGAAGGCGTCGCAGCCGCCCGTTTCCTTGCGCTTGACGTAGACGACCAGATTGTCGCTCCCGCCTGCAGCCAGCCAGCCCTGTTGCTTGAAGGCGGCGTCGAAGGTGTCCATCAGCCCCTCGGCGCCGGCCTGGGTGGTGGCGACGCAGAAGGCCTGCTGGGCCACAGCCGGGCGGCCGCCGCAGGTCGGGTCGGCGGCGACGCCCGCCACATCCGGAATCTCGACGTTGAGGGCGCCGCGCGCCGTCGCGGCCGCTGGCGCGGTCTGCGCCGTCGCCGCGGGATCGAGAAGAGCCGCCACGGCGGCCAGGGTTGCAATGATCATGGTGTCCTAGAGCTCCACGCCCAGATGTTTCGCCACGGCGAAGATATCCTTGTCGCCCCGGCCGCACATATTGAGCACGACGTCGCCGCCCTTGCCCACTTCGTTCGCGATCTCGCCGACCCGGGCCAGCGCGTGGCTGGGCTCCAGGGCCGGGATGATGCCCTCGACCTTCGAACACAGCTGGAATGCCTCCAGCGCCTCCGCGTCGGTGGCGGCGCGATATTCGGCCCGGCCGATATCCTTGAGCCAGGCGTGTTCCGGCCCGATGCCCGGATAGTCGAGCCCGGCCGAGATCGAATGGCCCTCGAGGATCTGGCCGTCGTCGTCCTGCAGCAGATAGGTGCGGTTGCCGTGCAGAACGCCCGGTCGGCCGCCCTGGATCGAGGCCGCGTGGTCCGGGCCGTCCAGCCCGCGCCCGGCCGCCTCGACGCCGATCAGACGCACCCCGGCGTCCTCGATGAAGGGATGGAACAGGCCGATGGCGTTCGAGCCGCCGCCGATGGCCGCCACGCAGGCGTCCGGCAGCTTGCCCTTGCGCGCCAGCATAGCGGCGCGGGTCTCGCGCCCGATCACCGACTGGAAGTCGCGCACCATGGCCGGATAGGGATGCGGCCCGGCCGCCGTGCCGATCAGATAATAGGTGTCCTCGACATTGGTCACCCAGTCCCGCATGGCCTCGTTCATCGCGTCCTTGAGCGTGCCCCGCCCGCTGGTCACCGGCACGATCTCGGCGCCCAGCAGCTTCATGCGGAAAACGTTGGGCGACTGCCGCTCGACGTCCGTCGCGCCCATGTAGACGATGCATTTCAACCCGAAGCGCGCACATACGGTCGCCGTCGCCACGCCGTGCTGGCCGGCGCCCGTTTCCGCGATGATGCGGGTCTTGCCCATCCGCATGGCCAGCAGGATCTGGCCCATGCAGTTGTTGATCTTGTGCGCGCCGGTGTGGTTCAGCTCGTCGCGCTTGAACCAGATGTCGGCCGCCCCGTAGTGCGCCGTCAGCCGCTCGGCCAGGTACAGCGGGCTGGGCCGGCCGACATAGTCGGTCAGGAAACCGTCCAGCTCGGCCTGGAACGAAGGATCGGCCTTGGCCGCCTCATAGGCGTCGTTCAGCTGATGGATCAGCGGCATCAGCGTCTCGGCCACGAACCGTCCGCCATAGGGGCCGAAACGGCCCTCGGCGTCGGGCATGGCGTAGCGGTTGGGGATGATGGCGTTCACGAAACGAGCTTTCACGCGGGGAGGCGTCGGAATTACGACCCGACCACAGCCTTGAGAAAGGCCGTGATCCGGCCCGCGTCCTTAACACCAGGCGCGCTTTCCACGCCAGAGGACACATCCACCAGGGGCGCGCCGGAAATCCGTATCGCCTCGCGCACGTTTTCCGGCGTCAGCCCGCCCGCCACGAACCACGGATGGCGGAAGGCGCGGTCGGCCAGCAGGGTCCAGTCGAACCGCGCCCCGACACCGCCCGGCAGGTCTGATCCCTCGGGCGGTCTGGCGTCGAACATCAGGTGATCGACGAACGGCTCCCATCCTTCCGCCTGCGCGAAATCCTCGTGGGTGCGGATGGGCAGGACCTTGATGATCCCCGCGCCGGTCAACATTCGCACCTGTTCGGCGCGGGCGGGGCTTTCCGATCCGTGCAGCTGGATCAGGTCCGGCTTCAGGATCAGGGCGATTTTGGTCAGCAGGACATCGTCGGCGTCCACCGTCACCGCCACCACCGTCGCCCGGCCCCGCGCCCGCTCGAACAGGGTCGCGGCGTGCAGCGGCTCGATGTGGCGAGGACTCTTCGGGAACATCACCGCCCCCACGAAGGCCGCACCGCTCGAAAGCGCCGCGTCCAGCGTCTCCGGCGTCGTCAGTCCGCATATCTTGGCGTGGGCGGTCATGGGCCGCAGGTGCCCCCGTCGTCCGCCAGGGTCAAGGGCGGTACAGGTCCGCATCCGGATCCGGTCGCCCTCGCAGCGCCGCCGACACCACCTGCGAGGCGATCACCGAATAGGTGATGCCGTTTCCGCCAAAGCCCATCACCGCCCAGGCGTGATCCATGTCCGGCACGGGCGCGATCGACGGCAGGCCGGTCGAACTCTCCCCGAACGCCCCCGCCCAGCTGTAGTCGACATCGAACTCGACCTCGGGCAGCAGAGCCTTCAGCTTGCCGATGATGGCCCGGCGTTTGCGCGCCAGCTTCGCCTTGTCTGCGTGGGCCATCGGGTCCGGCTCGTCCTCGCCGCCGACGATCAGCCGCCCGTCTCGGCCCATGCGGAAATAAAGGTATGGATCCGACGCCTCCCAGACGAGCGTGTCCCTCAGCCACGCGGGACAGCGCGACCGCGGCCTGGACGCCAGCGCCCAGGTCGAGATCACCTTGGCGCCCGGCGTCGGCACTCCCTTGGGAAACTCGTAGCCGCAGCAGAACACCACTGCCTTCGCCCGCACAGCATGACCCGCATCGGTCAAAAGGGTGACGCCGTCGGGATCGCTGGCCGCCTCCAGCACCTCGACGCGGGAATAGACCCGGGCGCCGGCTTTTTCGGCCCGCCGCAACAGCCCTGCGGCCAGCCGCGCCGGATCACCGCTGGCCGAGCCCCGGCTGACGATCGCCCCGGTGCGGTCGATGCCGAACCGCTCGGCCAGCGCCGCCGGACCGACGTAGTCGCTGTCCAGCCCGATCGCCGCCCGCGCTTCGGCCTCGGCCTCCAGCGCGCGATAGCCATGGGCGTCCCCGGCCAGATACAGACTGTCCTTGTCCTTCAGCCCGCAGACGATCCGCTCGTCCCCCACGACGCGCTTCAGGTCATCCACCGCCCGACGCGAACGCAGATAGGCGCGGCGGGCCTTCCCCGGTCCGATCCGCTCCGCCAGCGTCGTCAACGGCAGGTCGATCTCCCATTGCAGCAAGGCGGTCGAGGCCAGGGTCGAACCGGTCAGCGGCGGCCGCCGGTCCAGAACCGCCACCGTGTGGTCCCTGCTCAACTCGTGGGCCATGAAGGCGCCGCTGATCCCGGCTCCGACGATGGCCACATCGACCGAGATCGCCTCATTCAACGCCCGCACCGGCACGCCCAGCCCCGGGCTGTCCGCCCACAGCGACCGTCCGGTGCGAAGGTCCCTCTTGATCGTCGCCCCGGTCATGCCGTCTCCGCTGGAAGCGGTGCCATAGCGGGCGGGCGGGGCCGGGGTTCCGTC
>JBBRFV010000074.1:0-8982 GCA_038241335.1 Caulobacterales bacterium
GTTGTCGCCCACGGTGCCGACACCGCGGATGCGAGCGGTGGTGACCGTCTCGTTCGATGTCGAGGTGACAGTCAGGCCGGGGGTCAGGATCTGCAGATCCTTGATGTCGTGGACGCCGGCGTTGGCCAGGGTCTCGGACGACAGGCTGGTGACCACGATCGGCACGTCCTGAAGGTTCTGCTCGCGCTTCTGGGCGGTGACGATGATGTCGTCGATCGTGGTTGGGCCGGTCTGCGGCGCCGATTGGGCCGAAGCCGCGCCGGCGAAGCCGAACACCACGGCGCCGACAACGGCGGCGGACGCGGTGGTGCGAAGGAGGTTGGTCAAGCGCATGCAGTTTCCCCGACATTTGCCGGACCGTGCCCTTGAGCCTCGGCCGCGGCGTTTCCTGATCCCTGAATCCGCACCCTTCTCATGGAGCGCGGAAATCCAGCATCCGGGGTAATCCAAGCCGGACTCAGTCACAAGGCGACACGTCTGTGACGGGCGTGTTTCCGCCTCAACACGACCGTAACTGTGGCGGGAAAGCGACAGAAAGAGATGACGCTGGGTCAATATTCATCCAGGACTCGCCAGTATCGGCGATGGTTTGGCCAAATCCTTGCGTCGCCGCGCCGCAACGGCCAAGACGACCGACCCCGTCGTCGCCGACAACAACGATCCCGCCAGGACCCCGAGTCTGACCTCGACCTGCGCTGCGGAATCGATGGCGCCCGGGAAGGCCAGCGCGCCGATGAACAGGCTCATGGTGAAGCCGACCCCGCACAGCAGGCTGACGCCATATAGTTCGAGCCAGGTGGCGCCGGAGGGCGGTCGGCCCAGGCCGAGTCGGGCCGCCAGCCACGCCGCCCCGAACACCCCCGCCTGCTTGCCGAGCCAAAGGCCCAGGGCGACGCCGACCACGAGCGGCGCGGTCCATTGGGCCGGTGACAGGCCGCTGAAAGAGACGCCGGCCTTGGCGAAGGCGAACAGCGGCAGGATCAGCCAGGCGACCCAGGGGTGGAGGTCATGCATCGCCTCCTTCAAGGGGCTTTGGGCGTCTTCCTGACGCTCCCGCACCGGCACGATGGCGGCGAAGGCGACCGCCGTCAGCGAGGTGGACAGGCCGGAACGGACCGTCAACCACCAGACCAGCAGGAAGCCGAACACCCAGAAGGGAGCCGGAATGCGTATGCGCGCCGCACTTATTCCGCCGATCGCCAGCAAGCCGACGACCGCCGCCAGAGGAGCCCAGTCGACGCCCTTGCTGAACAGGATGGCGATCAGACCGATGGCGCCGAGATCGTCGACGATCGCCAGGGTCAGCAGGAAGACACGCAATGAAGGCGGCAAACCCCGTCCGGCGACCGCAAACACACCCAGGGCGAAGGCGATGTCGGTCGCCAGCGGCACCGGCCATCCCGCAGACGGGCCGCCCCGCGCGGCCGCGATGGCCAGATAGACGGCCGCGGGCGCGATCATGCCGCCCAGGGCGGCGAACACCGGTGTGGCCAGCCTGGCGGGATCGCGAAGCTCGCCGCGCAGGATCTCGTATTTGATCTCCAGCCCGACCACGAGGAAGAAGACCGCCATCAGGCCTTCCTTGATCCAGCCCGACACACTCTCGGTCAGCCGGAGCGGGCCGATCTGGAGCAGGTGTTCGCTCTTGAGCCAGCCGAAATAGGCGTCGGCCCAAGGGGAGTTGGCGATCACGAGAGCGGCGAACGTCGCGAGGGCGAGCGCCGCCGCTGAGGCGATCTCGGTCCGCAGGAATTCGAGGGTGGTCTCAAGTCTGATCTTCGCCACGGCGGCCTCCATCAAATCCGCCGGACATTGGCGTCCGGACGGAAGGCGTGATTGCGTCGTGGCGTCCGGTTATCGACGGACGCCGGACCGGGTTCGCCGCAGCGCCGGCCTGGCCGCGAACGCGGCCTGATGGCTGACAGGGAGTCTAGCCTGCCGAGCCCCCGGGGCAAGAAAAACCGGCCGGGGACGGGATCAATCGCGCTCGACGCACATGGCCACGCCCATGCCGCCGCCGATGCACAGGGTGGCGAGACCCTTCTTCGCGTCGCGCCGCTTCATCTCGTGCAGCAGGGTGGTCAGGATGCGTGCGCCCGATGCGCCGATGGGATGGCCGATGGCGATGGCGCCGCCGTTGACGTTCACCTTGTCCGGATCCAGCCCGAGCTCCCGGAGCACGCACAGCGACTGGGCGGCGAAAGCCTCGTTGGACTCCACCAGATCGAGGTGGGCGACGGTCCAGCCGGCCTTCTCCAGCGCCTTGCGCGAGGCCGGGATGGGGCCCGTGCCCATGACTGCGGGATCAACGCCAGCGGTGGCCGAAGAGACGATGCGCGCCAGCGGCTGCAGGCCCCGCGCCTTCGCCTCGTCCGCACTCATCAGCACCAGGGCGGCGGCGCCGTCATTGAGCCCGGACGCGTTGGCGGCCGTCACCGAACCGTCCTTGGTGAAAGCCGGCCGCAGTTTCTCCATCGCATCCAGCGTCGCGCCGTGACGGATGAATTCGTCCTTGTCGACGACCACGTCGCCCTTCCTGGACGCGATGACCACCGGCACGATCTCGTCGTCGAAACGGCCGGCTTTCTGCGCCGCCTCGGCCTTGTGCTGGCTGGCCACGGCGAAGGCGTCCTGATCGGCCCTGCTGATGGAGAATTTCTCCGCCACGTTCTCGGCCGTCTGACCCATGTGATAGCCGTTGAAGGCGTCCCACAGCCCGTCGCGGATCATGGTGTCGATCAGGGTGACGTCGCCCATCTTGTGCCCGCTGCGCAGGAGCTGGGCGTGCGGGGCCTGGCTCATGCTTTCCTGACCGCCGGCGACCACGACCTTCGCATCGCCCAGTGCGATCTGCTGGGCGCCTATGGCCACGGCGCGCAGGCCCGAACCGCAGATCTGGTTCAGGCTCCAGGCCGCCGTCTCCTTCGGTATGCCTGCGCCCATCGCCGCCTGCCGCGCCGGACCCTGACCCGCCGCCGCCTGCAGCACATGACCCAGGATCACCTCGTCCACGTCGGCTGCATCGACCCCAGCCCGCTGCAGGGCGGCGACAATGGCGATCTCACCGAGCTTCGAGGCCGGCAGGCTGGACAAGCCGCCCAGGAAGGAGCCGACCGGCGTGCGGGCGGCGGAGACGATGACGACCTCGATGGACATGACGCTGACTTCCGGAAATCGGCCGCGGGCGGGGGAGCGCCGGGCATGGGAAACGAAACCTCTACGCTCCCGAAGGACGTTAGGCGGCGGGAAACAATTCGTGCCGTTTCTGCCGCATCCGGACGCCTTCGTCACGCCTGACCGCGTCGTTCAGCCGATGGTCATGCCCTGCCTCCATAATCACGGGAACAAATAGAGCGAGAAAGGCTTGATGGTGGCCATGCTCAAGAGACTGAAGAACGTATTCGCCCAGGTCTGCGTGCCAGACGAACAGGATATGGCCGAGCACTACCGCTCGCCCGCCGAGAAGACCGCCGACCTGGTGGTTCATGTCGTCGGCCTGACGCTGGCCGCCGTCGGCGGCGTTGTTCTGGCGGTGCTGGCCGCACTGTACGCCGGGATCGGCGCGGTGGCCGCGACCGCGACCTATGCGCTCTGCCTGGTCGCCATGCTGACCGTCTCGACCATCTACAACCAGACCCGCCCGTGCGCCGCACGACCGATCCTGCGCCGCATGGACGAAGCCGCCATCTTCCTTATGATCGCCGGCAGCTACACCCCCTTCACCACCCAGCGGTTCGACGGCGCCTGGGCGCTCGGTTTCACCGTTCTGGTCTGGACCATCGCTCTCGCCGGCGTCGCCGCCAAACTGGTTGCGCCCCGTATCTCGGACGCCTTCTGGAGCGTGGTCTACGCCCTGTTCGGCTGGCTGGCCGTTCTCGCGCTCAAGCCCATGATGGAGCATGTCCATCCGCTGGCGCTGGCGCTGCTGGTGCTGGGCGGCCTGATCTACACCGCTGGGGTGTTCGTCTTCATCAGCCCCAGGGTGAAGTTCCGTCGCGCCATCTGGCACGGCTTCGTCGTCACCGGCGCCATGGTCCACTGGGCCGCAGTGCTGGTCGGCGTGGTGCTGGCCCCGGCGGCGCTGGCGTGATCATTTGCGTCGCGCTTCGCACTGCAGGATAGTGCCGCGTTGCAACAGGATCGGGGACGGGCGTGGCTGACAGGAAGACCGAGGCCGGCGAGGGCGGGACCGTCGTCATCAAGAAGTACGCCAACCGGCGGCTCTACAACACTTCGACCAGCGCCTATGTGACCCTTGAGGACCTCGCCCGGATGGTGCGCGAGGGTACCGATTTCGTGGTCTATGACGCCAAGACAAACGACGATCTGACCCGTCAGATCCTGACCCAGATCATCTTCGAGGAAGAGAGCCGCGGCGAGGCCCTGCTGCCGGTCCAGTTCCTGCGCCAGCTGATCGGCTTCTACGGCGGCCAGATGCAGGGCGTGCTGCCCAGCTTCCTGGAAATGTCGCTGGACAGCTTCTCCAAGCAGCAGGAGCAGATCCGCGGCCAGTTCTCCAAGGCCTTCGGCGCCGCGCCCGGCGCGGGTCTGATGGACGAGGCGGTCAAGCGCAACATGGCCATGTTCGCCGACGCCATGAAGGTCTGGCCGGGCTTCAGCGCCATGAACCCGGCCGCCCGCACGGCTTCAACGCCGGCCCCGGATCCCGCGCCCGCCTCCATCGACCCGCTGGAGGCCATGCGCCGCCAGATGGACGAGATGCGGGCTCAGCTCGACAGGCTGTCGAAAGGCGCCGGATGACCGACGAGGTCCGCGCCGTCGGCCCGATCGAGGGCCGCGACCGCCGCGCGGCCGATCGCCGGGCCGCAGAGCGGCGCGCGGCTTCCCGGTCCCGCGCGCTCGTGCCGATCGATACGCCGTCGGAAGACGCTTCCGGCCCGGCAAGACCTGCCCCGGCCCCGCCCGCCGACGCCGGCGCCGCCGCCTTCGCCGCCCAGATGATGGGCCAGAGCGGCCAGCGCCGCGGCCTGAAGGGCGGCCCGCCGGTGCTGGACGCGGCCCGCTCGGCCTATCTGGGCACGGAATATTCGGGGCCCGCCGAACGTCGACCCAAACCGGGCGAGGCGGAAGACACCGACATCTGAGCGACCGGCACGGTCCTTGCTGAACGACAGGCTCTCACGCCTCGTTCGGGACCGCCGCCATGCTCACCCTTCTCGCCCGCACCGTCGATATCGCCGTGGTGGCGCTGATCTTTGTCGGACTTTCCTGACGGGCCTGCCGCCCCTCGGGCTGCTTGAGGCCGAGGCAGCGAGCCGCCGCGCGGCGAGCGCCCTGACCGTCAAGCCCCGCCGAAGTCGAGGTCCTTGCGAGCCGAGATGATGGTGACGATGAAGCCCGCCAGGACGTCCAGCATCACCATGGTGACGATCAGGAAGAAGGTCGAGGTGGCGAAGCCCTTGAGCAGCAGGAACTCGACCAGGCAGACGACGAACAGGATCATCGACAGGGCGTGATTGACGATCGCCACCTTTTGGCTCGACGTCGATTTCAGCAGCTCGAAGAACAGCATGATCAGCGACAGGAACAGGATCATGTCGCCCACGCCGACGTTCCAGTGCGCGCCCGAGGCCATGGGCAGGGAGAACATGACGTCGCGCAGGCTGCCGTCGGCGGCCGCCACGCCGGAGGCGCTGAAGCCCTCCCACAACACCACGATGTTGTAGAGGATGACCGGGATAACGAGCAGGGGCAGGGCGACGAGCATCACGGGTGGCTCCGGAACCGGCCTGAACGGCCGAGCTTGTTAACGACGAATACCCCGGTTCGCTCCATACCGCTACGGCTGCTCGCCTGGGAGGCGAGCCGTCACTCTCTTTGGGCCTGCCCTCCTTCGGTCTGTTTGAGGCGGGGCCGCTCGTCTGACGGGGAATCAGAACTCGCTGATGGCGCCAGGGCGACGCGAACGCGACTTCAGCCACATCACGCCCATCAGGTCCGAGACCGAGGCCATCAGCCGTCCCCAGTTGGTGTATTTCGACTGGCCCGTCTCGCGGTGACGGTGATCGACGTCCAGGTAGAGGTTTTGATAGCCTTCGCGGATCGTCAGCGCCGGCAGGTAGCGGTGGAGGTGATCGAAATAGGGCAGGCGCAGAAAGACGTCGCGGCGGAAGGCCTTGAGACCGCAGCCGGTGTCGGCCGCGTCGTCCCCCAGCAGACCGCGCCGGATACGGTTTGCCCAGCGCGAGGCCCAGCGCTTGGCTCCCGTGTCCTGGCGTTTCGCGCGCACCCCGCCGACCAGGGCCACGTTGGCGGGCGAGCCGGCCAGCAGATCGACCAGTTTCGGGGCGTCGGCCGGCGGGTTCTGGCCATCCCCGTCGAGGGTAACCACGATGGGCGCTCGCGCGGCCAGCACCCCGGTGCGCACCGCCCGGCTCTGGCCCGCGTTCGAACCATGACTCAACACTCGCAGCGCCGGCAGTTCGCCCATCAAGCCGCGAAGTTCGGCCAGGGTGCCGTCCTTCGAGGCGTCGTCGATGAAGATCATCTCATAGGACCGGCCGGCGAAGGCCTCGGCGATCTCGCGCGCCAGCGGACCGGCCGCGCCCTGTTCGTTGTGAACGGGGACGACTACGGAAATGTCGGGGATGGTGTCGTTCATGACCGCTCTGATAGCGGACTTCTGCGAGCGACGGGAGAGCGCGCTCAAGCATTGAGCGACCGCGTCGCGAGCGATAGCGCGCAAACAATGACGTGTCGCGAAGCGCCGTGTTAGGAAGATGAACATGACGCGTCCCGACCTCGATCGTTTCATCGCCGGCTGGCGCGGCCCCCTTCTGGCGGCGCTCATCGCCTTCGCAGCCGGCCTGCCGGGCCTGCTGCTTCTCCCGCCTATCGACCGGGACGAGGCGCGCTACGCCCAAGCCACTTCGCAGATGCTGGAGAGCGGCGACTTCGTCGATATCCGCCTGCAGAAGGAGCCGCGCTGGAAGAAGCCGGTCGGCATCTACTGGATGCAGGCCGCCGCCGTGGCTGTCACCACCGGGCCCGAGGCGCGAGAGATCGCCGCCTACCGTATCCCGTCGATCCTGGGCGCCATGCTGGCCGCCGCCACCTGCGCCTGGGCCGGCGCGGCCATGTTCGGGACCCGGGCCGGATTCCTGGCCGGGGCCATGCTGGGGGCGACCTTCCTGCTGTCGACCGAGGCTGACATGGCCAAGACCGACGCCATGTTGTGCGGGTCGGTCACCCTGGCCATGGCCGCGCTGGCGCGCATCTATCTCGCCTGCAGGGCCGGCGAGGCCCCGCGAAGGCCGCATAAATTCCTGTTCTGGTTCGGGCTCGGGCTGTCGATCCTGATCAAGGGGCCGATCGGCCTTCTGGTGGTGGCGCCGACGATGATCGGGGTCAGTCTGTGGGATCGCGACTGGCGCTGGCTGAAACGGCTGGGCTGGGGCTGGGGCCTGCCGCTGGTCGCCCTGATCGTCGGCCCCTGGGCCATCGCCATCACCATCGCCACGGACGGAGGCTTCTGGCGCGAGGCCATCGCCGGGGACCTGGCCCCCAAGATCGCCGGCGGTCAGGAGAGCCACGGCGCCCCGCCGGGTTATTATCTGGCCCTCGTCTCGCTGCTGTTCTTCCCCGCGACCCTGATGTTGCCCGCGGCCGTCTCCACCGGCTGGTCGCGGCGCGCCGAGCCGGCGATCCGCTTCCTCGTCTGCTGGCTGGTTCCGGCCTGGCTGATCTTCGAGCTGACGCCGACCAAGCTGCCGCACTACACCCTGCCCACCTTCGGGGCCCTGGCCCTGCTGGCCGCCGCCGCCCTGACCCGGCCGATCGGACGCGTCTCCCGCGGGCTCGGCGCCGGGTTGACCGTTCTGGTCGGCGCCGCCCTGGCGCTGGGGATCGTCTGGCTGATGACCGAATACGGCAAGTCGACCGCCCAGACCTGGGCCGCGATCACCATCGTCTTCGCCGTCCTCGCCGCCCTGATCGGCGCCTTCCTGCTGCTGCAGCGGGCGGCTGTGACCGCCGTCCTGATGTCGATCGTCTTTGGCATCGTCGCCCACGGCGCGCTGTCCGGCACCCTTCGCCAGTTGCGGCCGCTGATCATCGCGCCGCGGCTGCAGCAGGCCCTGATCGGCGCCGGACTGGAGCCCAGCCAGGGCCGCACGCCCGGCCCGGTGGCCATCACCGGCTTCCATGAGCCCAGCTTCGTCTTCCTGACCGGCAAGGACACCGACCTGACCGACGGCGCCGGCGCCGCCCGGGCCCTGGCCGAGGGCCGGCCCGCCATCGTCGAGGCCCGCGACGCCGACGCCTTCCGCAAGGCCAGCGCCGCCCTGGGCGTGACCGGCCGCGCCGTGAAGGTGGTGACCGGCCGCGACTACGCCTCGGGCGACGACATGAGCCTGACTGTCTACGCCCCGCCGGGCGCCGCGCCCGCGCCGGAGCCCATCCCGGGGTCAGCCCGATGAGCCGCCGCATCACCATCGTCGAGGTCGGCCCCCGCGACGGCCTGCAGAACGAAAAGGCGATCCTCCAGCCCGCCGTCCGCGTCGATCTGGTCCAGCGCCTTGAGGCCGCCGGCGCGCGCCGCATCGAGGCGGTCAGCTTCGTCCATCCGAAATACGTGCCGCAGATGGCCGGGGCCGAGGAGGTCATGGCCGCCCTGCCCCACGCCGACGGCCGCAGTCGCATCGGCCTGGTGTTGAACGGCAAGGGCTACGACCGGGCGCTGGGGACCCGCGTGGACGAGGTCAATGTCGCCCTGTCCGCCACCGACGGCTTCGGACTGAAGAACCAGGGCCTGACGGTCGACCAGCAGGTGCAGATGCTGGCCGACATCATCGCCGGCCGGGCCAATGCGGACGGCGCGCCCGGCGCGACGCCGGCGCTGTCGGCCACGATCAGCTGCGTCTGGGGTTGCCCGTTCGACGGCGAGGTGTCGACCGATCAGGTGACCGATCTCGTCGGCCGGATCGCGGCCCTCGGCGTCGCGGAGATCGCCCTGGCCGACAC
>JBBRFV010000075.1:0-8926 GCA_038241335.1 Caulobacterales bacterium
CATCCACACCGCCGCCGACGCAACGAGGCAGACGGCGATGTAGCGCCAGTCCTGCACCCAGAACACCGGCGCGCCGATCAGCAGGTCCCTCAGCGTGCCGCCGCCCACCCCGGTGATGGCGCCGAAGAAGGCGAAGGTGACGAGGTCGTGCCGCTCGCGCGCCGCCGCCAAAGCGCCCGTCGCCGCGAAGACCGCCACACCGGCGAAATCCAGCGCGCCCAGCACGGTCTCGGGATTGGCGATGGCGGGATCGACGATGGGGCTCATGTCTCTTTCTCCCTATCGCCTCGCCCGCGGGGCTCGACTGCTTGAGGGTGGTCCTCCAGCACGATCTCGCCGCGCTTCACAGCTCCATACCATCCCCAGAGCAGATGCGCCGCCACCCCGCGATGCGGTCGCCACGCCTCCGCTCGGACATCGGCCTCCTTCTCGCGTGGCCGCAGCGCCGCCCCGTCGGCCCAGCGCATCGCCTCCTGGAGCGCCACGTCGCCGGCGGGAAACACGTCCAGTCGGCCCTCGCAGAACATCAGGAAGGTCTCGGCGGTCCATTTGCCGACGCCCTTGATGGCGGTCAGCCGGGCGACGGCCTCTTCGTCCGACAGCCGCTCCAGGTGGTCGAAATCGATCATGCCGTCGACGTGGGCGCGGGCGATCTCGTGGGCGTAGCGGGCCTTCTGGATCGACAGGCCGAAGCCCCGGAGTTCCTCGATGTCGCGCGCCAGCGCCGCCCCGGGCGTCACCTCGCCGCCCAGTCCCGCGACCACCCGCGCCCAGATGGCGGCGGCGGCGGCCAGCGAGACCTGCTGGTCGACGATCATGTGCAGCAGACCTTCGTAACCGCCCGGCCGGATGCGCCATTCGAACACCGGAGTCTGGGCGTGGGCCCGGGCGAGCGCCGGGTCGAACCTGGCCAGCGCCTCGCGCGCGGCGGCGACCTCGGCGGGGGTGGGCGTAATCGGCATGCCGGAGTTCTGGCGGCGTCTGCCTGCTGCGGCAAGGCTCCCGGCCTCATCCCCTATGACGACGGCCGGTTCCCGCTATCCTCCTCCCATGTGCGTCACCCGCTTCGCTCCCTCCCCAACCGGCCGCCTTCACAAGGGGCACGCCTTTTCGGCCCTGGCTGCGTGGACGGCGGCGCGGGAGGCCGGCGGCCGCTTCCTGCTGCGCATCGAGGATATCGACCCAACCCGCTGCCGGCCGGAGTTCGAGGCCGCCATCCTCGAGGATCTCGCCTGGCTGGGCCTGGACCGGGAGACGCCCATGCGGCGCCAGTCGGATCACCTGGCCGATTACGCGGCCGTCGTCGCGGATCTCGACCGGCGCGGCCTGCTATACCGCTGTTTCCGCACTCGCAAGGACATCCTCGACGCGATCGGCGACGCGCCGCACGGCGCCGCCGACGCCGCCCGTCCCGGCCCGCACGCGCCTGACGAGGAAGCCTGTCTGCTGGCCGGGGGCGGGCCCTTCGCCTGGCGGTTGTCGCTGGATCGGGCCCGCGAGGCGCTCGGCGAAGCCCGTTGGAACGCCCTTTCTTTCGTCGAGCTGGGCGAAGGTCCAGGCGGAGAGCGGGGCCGGATCGTCGCCCGTCCCCAGACCGCCGGCGACGTCGTCGTGGCCCGCAAGGACGCCGGGACGGCCTATCATGTCGCCGTCACCCACGACGACGCCCTGCAGGGCGTGACCCACGTCATCCGCGGCCAGGACCTGTTCGAGGCAACCCATGTCCAGGTGCTGATTCAGGCGCTGATGGACTGGCCGACTCCGGTCTATCGCCACCACCGGCTGCTGACCGACGAGACCGGCCGCCGCTACGCCAAGCGCGACCGGGCCGTGACCCTGGCCGAACTGCGCGCCGCCGGCCTGACACCGCAGGCCCTGCGGGCGGAACTGGGGTCCTAGGGCGCCAGACGCCCGTCCGCGTCGTCTGCGGCGAAGACCACGTCCTTGTCGGGCTTGTCGGTTTCCACCCCCGGGGCGTCGATCCGGCGCAGCACGTGGCGCAGCACATTGAGCCGCGCCGTCTTCTTGTGGTCGGTGGCGATCACGGTCCACGGCGCATGCGGCGTATGGGTCTCGGCCAGCATCCGGTCGCGGGCGACGGAATAGGCGTCCCATCGCTTCTGGGCGTCGGCGTCCATCGGCGATCTCTTGAACCGTTTCAGTGGGTCCGAGACCCGTTCGGCCAGCCGTTGCGCCTGCTCATCGCGGGTAATGTCGAACCACAGCTTGATCAGCAGTATGCCCGAGTCCGTGAGCATCCGCTCGAACCGTGGGGCGTCCTTCAGGAAGCGCTCGTACTGTTCGGGAGTACAGAAGCCCATCACCGGCTCGACGCCGGCGCGGTTGTACCATGACCGGTTGAACAACACCGTCTCGCCCGCGCCCGGGAGGTGCGGGACATAGCGCTGGAAATACCACTGGCTGACTTCGCGCTCGGTCGGCTTGGGCAAGGCGAAGACCCGCGTCTGGCGGGGCGACATATATTCGGTGATGCGGGTGATCGAGCCGTCCTTGCCGGCGGCGTCGCGTCCTTCGAACACGATGACGATCTTCTTGCCCTGTTCGATGGCCCAGGCCTGGGCCTCGACCAGCTGCAGCTGCAGGCGTTCCAGTTCGGCGAGGTAGTCCTTGGTCTTGCTCATGCGGTTATCCTGCGCGCCGTGTTCGAGGCGGACAAGCCGCGATAGGGTGCGAACACTCTCGCGGAGATTCAGATGCGCCTCGACCGCCGATCCCTTCTCGCCACGCTGGCCGCCCTTCCCGTCGCCGGCGCGGCGCGTGCGGAGGACAGTCCGGCCGAGGTGGCCCTCGACGCCGTCTTCACGACAGTCGGACCGCCCGCACTCGCCGGGGGGATCGTCACCCGGGAAGGCCTGGCCTGGTCTGGCGTGCGCGGCGTCCGTCGGCTGGGCGCGCCGGACCGCGCCACCCTTGAGGACCGCTGGCATCTGGGCTCCAACACCAAGGCCATGACCGCCGCCGTCTGGGCCCGGTGCGTCGAGGCGGGGCTGACGGACTGGGGCCGGCCGCTGATCAAGGTCTTCCCCGAAATCGCCGCCGATCCCGCCTGGGCCGGAGTGACGCTCGAGACCGTCATGGCCCACCGCTCGGGGCTGCGCGATGACGACGTCCTGCCGCGCGCCGTGCGGGTCGCCGCCCGCGACGACGCCCGGCCGCTGATCGAGCAGCGGCTGGACCGGGTGGGCGCCGCCCTTTCTGTTCCACCGGGCGGGACTGCGGGCAGCTACGCCTACGCCAACATCAATTTTGTCCTCGCCGGCGCCGTGGTCGAGCGACTGACGGGAACGCCGTGGGAGACCGCGATCGCCGGCCAGCTGTTCCGGCCGCTGGGAATCACCGAATTCGGCTTCGGCGCCCCGATCGGGGCTCAGCCCTGGGGCCATCAGCTCCAGAACGGCGTCTCCACCCCGCTGGATCCAGAACTGAAGCCGGACAACCCTCCGCTGATGGGGCCGGCAGGCACGGTCAACATCCGCCTGTCCGACTACGCCCGATTCCTGCAGATGTTCCTGACCGAGGGCGGCGGCGTGCTGAGGCCGGACACCATCGCCCGTCTGTCAACGCCGACGCCGGGTCCCGGCCGGCCCTACGGCTTCGGCTGGCTGGTGACGCCCGACCTGCCATGGGCCAAGGGTCCGGTGCTCATGCACGAGGGGTCGAACACCCTGTGGCACGCGGTGACGATGGTCGATCCGGCCGGCGGCGTCGCCTTCGTCGCGCTATCCAACGACGATACGAAGGGCGGGCCGGCGACCCAGCAGTTGGTCCAGCGGCTGGTCGCCTCCCGGACCGCCGGATGAGTCGCCTTCCGCCGGCCGCCCGCGCCGGGTAAGGCTGAAGCCGCATGGACCGCGATGTCGCTGATTTCTGGAATCTGTTGTGGGAGGCCTGCCTAGGCCTGTGCGCCGTCTTCGCCTTGCTGAACCTGTTCGCCCCGGCCCAGGACCTGCCGTGGAAACCGCTCGACCTGGCCCATCCGATCGGCCAGGCCACCGCCGCCAAGGTCGCCGATTTCGACATTCCCCAGACCGCCGCGGCCGAGGAGATCACCGCCGTCACAGACGCCTGCATGCAGGTGCTGCGCGAGGCCGGCGTCCAGGTCGAGCGCGCGCCCGATCTGGACGACGGCGGCTTCTGCATCGTGCGAGGCGCAGTGCGCATCACCGGCGGCGCGGTCACCCCGCTGGCCCCCGGCAACGTCGTCATGCAGTGCCCGCTGGCGGTGCGGTACGTCATCTGGGACCGTCAGGTGCTGCAGCCGGCGGCCCGCGAGGTCTTCGGCTCCCCGGTCGTCCGGGTCGACAACTACGGCACCTACTCCTGCCGCCGCATCTACGGAAAGACCGGGATCAACGACCGGCCCAGCGAACACGCCCGCGCCAACGCCCTGGACTTCGCCTCGGTGCGGCTGGCGGACGGCCGCACGGTCTCGGTCGAGAAGGACTGGCGGGGCGACGGCCCGGCCGGGCCGGCGGGGCAGCGCTTCCTCAAGAAATTGCGCGACGGCGCCTGCCGCGTCTTCTCCACCGTCCTGACGCCCGACTACAACGCCGAGCATCACAACCACATGCACCTGGACGGCGCGCCGCGCGGATTGTGCGCCTGAGCGGCTAACCGTGTTCGCTCGGAAAGCGAAACCGCTTTGCTGTTGACCGCCCCTGTTTTGCGCGAGAGAAAGTCGCCGCAGTCCGGATTTCGCACGGCCTCCACACCCGTGCAGCTCCTTCGCCTGAACGAGCCGTCCAGATGGGCTGACGGGCTCCCTTGAGAGGGCGCCTGCTTGGCAAAGCGCGTTCACGGAGACGCAAAATGGCGACCGGCACGGTCAAGTGGTTCAACTCCACCAAGGGCTTCGGCTTCATTCAACCCGACGGCGGCGGTCAGGACGTGTTCGTTCACGTCACCGCCGTCCAGAAGGCGGGTCTGCAAGGGCTCGATGAGAACGCCAAGGTCGAATACGAACTGGAATCCCAGCGCGGCAAGACCTCGGCGGTGGACCTCAAGGTCCTCTGAACCGAACGTCCACGGACGAACCGATCAGGCGGGCGCGGGACTTTCGGGTTCCGCGCCCGTTTTCGTCCGGGTCGGCCGCGTCGACCACTGGGCCAGCATGATCGCGGCCAGGACCCCGGCCCCGCCCAGCATCTGCAGCGGCGTCATGGTTTCGCCGAACACGACCCGGCCGAGGATGGCGGCCACCACCGGCTGGATCAGGATGGTCACGGCCGTCACCGAGGCTGGCAGCTTGCCCAGCGCCCAGGCGATGCCGCCCTGGCCGGCCACGTGCACGAAGCCCAGACCGATGCAGGCGGCCCAGCCCGGGGGGGCGGCCGGCATGACGTCCTCGCCCAGCGCCAGGGCGACCGCCAGCATCACCGGCGCCCCGACGATGGAGGCCCACAGGGTCACCTGCATCGCCCCCGCCGTCGTCCGCGCCGCCTTCACCGCCAGGAAATAACCCGAATACCAGACCGTCACCGACAGCGAGAGCAGGTCGCCCAGCAGCGGGCTGGTCCCCTGCGCGCCGCTCGCCCCCAGGGCCATGGCTACCGCCCCGCCCATAGCCATGCCCAGCGCCAGCATGAACAGCCGCCCGGGGGCCTCCCGGAACACCACCCAGCCGAACAGGGTCACCACCACCGGCGTCAGGTTGCACAGCACGGTGGCGTTGGCGACCGAGGTCATGACCAGCCCGTAGTGCCAGAAGCTCATGTCGGCGGCGAAGAACAGCCCCGCCAGCACCATCCATTTCGACGGCCGCCCCCAGCCGGTCCTCCCCCCGCTCGCGTCCGGCCGCGCCGTCAGGACCAGCAGGATCGGCAGGGCGAACAACAGCCGCCAGAACCCCGCCGCCGCGGGCCCCGTCTCGCTGAGCCGCACCAGGATCGGCGCCAGCCCCAGCAGCGAGGCGGCGATCAGCAGGACCACGACGGCGAGGGCGCGCGAAGACATGCCGCTGACTAGCCGCTGCGGCGCCGCCGGGATAGCGCCGGACTGTCCGTCGCTTCCTTCAGGCTGGAAGTGCGCGCCGCGGAAAACCCGCTCGCGGCTTGAGCGGCGTCGCGAAGGTCCGCCCTCGACCCGTTGCGGAAATTACGGTCGCCATGGCCAGGCGAGACGCCACCGGTCAGAGGTGAATCGTTCCGACGCGATGGAAGCGTCCACTATGCGCCATGTTCCGGCCTCGCAAAGCCAACGGTAGGCGCCGCGACGTTCGAGCCTCATCTCCCGGCGGACGATGCCGAACGCGCTGATGCGAACCTGGGCGGTTTGGGTCAGGGTTTCGAGGACCTCGACACCAAAGGCAGAACTGGCGTCGCGGCTGTGCGATGAAGACAACCGCTAGATTCCGCTCGCGAACTGTCGCGCGACTTGTCTTTTCAAGCCGTCGAAATCAATCGTGCGGCCATCCGCGCCTCGCCACGTCAGGCCCGGCGAGAACACGTCCATATAGCCCATGAGATCGCGATTATCGTAAGCCGCGTAGCTTTCGTGATGACGTTGATCGAGCGCCGCCAACACGTCAGGTGACGGCCGATCGTCGTTCGGGAGCGTCATCCCTGACACGCTGTCACGACTGCCTCCTCGCGGCAATGCCCGCTTTCCACCCCTGGCCGAACCCGTCGATATCCGCTTCCCGCAGGTCTGGGGGACTGTCGGCTGTCCGGCCTGGAGCGATGGGCTGCTTTCGACCCGGTTTGGACGTCGGGGCAGGCCGTTGGCGGGTTGGGGACCGCATCTCCCTTTGTCACTCGCTTTTCACCCGCGTAGGAGAAAAGTGGGTTCATTGGCGGGGCGGTAACATGATCTCGAAAGATAAGGGGCCGGTTCCGGCTTCACCGGGTTCGCTGCGGTGGGTCGCGACAGTCCATGCGGCTGTGATGATCGTCGCCTGTGTCGTTTTGCTGCCCGCCATTTCGCCGGCGCAGGCTGTGGGCGGCGACGGTCTGATCAAGCTGCTTTTCCTGTCCCGGATGCTGATCCTGGTCGTGTTGGCGACCGGCCTTTTGCGTCTCAGAGGGCTGACTTGGAGCGACACAGGGCTCAGACGGCCCAATTGGAGGACGTTCAGCGCAGCCGTTCCATTGGGCCTGATCGCGTCGTTTCTTGCGGTTGGAATCAGCCGATGGGCAAGCACCCAACTCGGTTTTGAGGCGGCGGACTACTCGACCTTCTCCGCCCTCAAGGGAAATCTGCTCGAGTATCTCTTCTGGCTCATACCGGTCTCGTTGGTTTCTGCGGCCGTCGGCGAGGAACTCCTGTTTCGCGGCTTTTTCCTGAATACGCTCTGCGTCGGACTTGGGGGCAGTCGGGTGACGGGTTCCGTTCTCGCGATCATCGCTAACGCCGTGATTTTTGGCGCACTGCATATCTACCAAGGCCCCGCAGGGGCCCTGTCGGCTGGCGTGATCGGCTTGGTTCTCGGGTTTGTCTGGCTGCTCTCGGGTCGCAACCTTTGGGCAGGGATCGTGATCCACGCTCTCCTCGACGGAGCGTCAATGACCGCCATATATTTTGGAGTGATGGCCCGCTAGGGCTGTGCCCTGTTCGAGATCCGCTCGCGTTGGGCTGTCTTCAAGCGACGCTCGCCCCCTGAGCCAGACTGTCGGCGAAACTCGCCTTCCTGCCCCTAGCCGCCCCCGGTGTCTTCGCGAGGCCGCGAGGCTCCCTTTCCGGAGCAAGGCGAGCCTGTCGCATTGACCGCTTGAGCCCCCGGGCCGAGGCTTGCGGAGAACGCTCTCCGCGCGCCCGACCGCGACCGCGCCGGCGGTCATTGCCGTCTCGTGTCAAGGCGAGACACCCGTCCCCCCGCCGGGCCTTCCCGACCCCGTCGGGCGGCCCGCCGCCGATCCGGCTTCACCCCCGGGCCGCGACCGCGCTAGACAGGCGCATGAGCTCCGCCCCCCTTCCCGACGCCGGATCGAACTGGGTTGACCGGCATGCGCCGGAAGGGCTGAAGCCGTGGCTCAAGCTGGGCCGGTTCGACCGCCCGATCGGCATCTGGCTGCTGCTGCTGCCGGGCTGGCAAGGGATCGCGCTGGCGCTGGCGTCGTATCGCAAGACGCCGGACCTCTACGACCTCTGGCTCTTCCTCGGCTTCGCCCTCGGGGCCTGCCTGATGCGAGCCGCCGGCTGCGCCTTCAACGACATCGTCGACCGCGACATCGACGCCCGGGTCGCCCGGACCGCATTACGGCCCATCCCGTCCGGCCGGATTTCGGTGAAGCAGGCCTGGGCTTTCGTGATCGGTTGCAGCCTGATCAGCCTGTTGATCCTGCTGACGCTGAACATCGTCGCCGTCCTGCTCGGCTTCGGCTCGCTGCTGCTGGTGGCCGCCTACCCGTTCATGAAGCGCATCACCTGGTGGCCGCAGGCCTGGTTGGGGCTGACGTTCAACTGGGGCGCGCTGATGGGTTATGCGGCGGCGATGATCCTGACGGCCAGTGCGCTGTTCGGCGAGTACCGCCTAATCGTCCTCAAGCCTTTCTTCATTGAGATGATGCCTCCGGGATCGGCAGGGGTGCTCGGCGACGCGACCTTTCTGATCCTTCAGATCCTGGAAGCTCTTCCAGCGATCGGCCTTTATGCCGGCGGCACTCTGTGGACGCTCGGCTACGACACGATCTACGCCCTGCAGGACATCGAGGACGACGCCATGGTCGGGGTCAAGTCCTCGGCCCGGCGGCTGGGCAAGAAGGTCCCGCGCGGCGTCGCCGACCTATACGGCCTCGACACCATGTTGGCGGAGCTGACCGGGTTTTCGGCTGTCCTCGGGACGCTGTTCTACGTCGGCCTCGGCCTCTATGCCGCGCAGCTGTTCGGTCAGGCTCGCCGCGTGCGAACCGACGACCCCGCCCTCGCCCTGCGACTGTTCAAATCCAACCGCGACGCCGGCCTGATCCTG
>JBBRFV010000076.1:0-8913 GCA_038241335.1 Caulobacterales bacterium
GGCGGCGCGGTGATAGTCGTCCGGCTGCTCGAACGGCGGGTCGATCAGGACGAAGGCGCCCCGACTGCGCGCCGCCTCGGCCCGCGCCTGATCGTAGCCGTCGCCGCCGTGGGCGCTGGCCTGCGGAAAGGAAGCCAGAGCCTCCTGGAGCAGGGTCAGCACCGGCGGGTTCAGCTCATAGCCGACATAGCGGTCATCGCGGCGCAACCGCCCGGCGATCAACAGGGGCGAGCCCGGATACAGGCGGGCGCCGCCGTTGGGGTTCAGTTCGGTGACCGCGGCCGCCAGCGCCTCGATCAGCGGCGGCCGCGCCTCGGCCGCCATCAGACGCGCGACCCCGGCCTCGGCTTCCTTCGACCGCGCCGCGTCGCCGCTCAGGTCGTAGACCCCGGCCCCGGCGTGGGTGTCGATGACGGTCAGCGGGCCGTCCGCCTGCCGCCGCTCCAGCAGCCACAGGACGAGGGCGTGCTTGACCAGATCGGCGAAATTTCCGGCGTGGAAGCTGTGTCGGTAGTTCATCCGCCTGACCTCTTCCTCCGTACTCCCGAGGTCAAGAGGAACCGTCGTGGTTTCACCTCGTTGCCCCTCCCTCGCCGGAATCGCCGATGATCGATCACCCCGTCCTGTCCGATGAAGTCCGCACGCCCCCGGAGGCGGTGGCGGAGGCCGCCGAACGCGGTCTGGCCCTGCGCGAGAAACACGGGCGCGGCGGCACCGAAGTGGGCGTGCGCCGGGCCAATCAGCTGATGGATCGCGAGGTCCTGAGCGATCGGGACATCAAGTCGATGTACAGCTATTTCGCCCGCCACGCGGTGGACAAGCGGGCGCGCCGCTGGGGGCATGAGACCGACCCCTCGACCGGCTATATCGCCTGGCAGCTGTGGGGCGGCGACGCGGCCCGGGACTGGATCGGCGGCCTGCGCGCGAGCCTGCGGGAGGTCGGGGTTTGAACGCCGTCGACAGCGCCGAGGTCCCGAAGGAACTGACATACTGCAGCGACGAGCCTCCCGGCCTGAAGCGAACGGCCTCGGGCGAGGGCTTCGCCTGGCACGACCAGAACGGCGACCTGCTCCGCGACGCGAGGGGGCTGGACCGGCTGCGGGCGCTGGCTATCCCGCCGGCCTGGACCGACGTCTGTATCTGCCCGCGCGCCAGCGGCCGTATCCAGGCCAGCGGGCGGGATGCGAAGGGCGCAAAAAGAACCGCTACCACGCCGACCGGCGCCGACACGCGGCGGAGACCAAATTCGAGCGCCGGCCCGCCTTCGCCCGCGCCCTGCCGAGACTGAGAAAGCGGGTGGACGCCGATCCGGGCAAGCGCGGCGTGGGCCGGGACAAGGTGGTGGCCACCGCCGTTCGCCTGCTGGAGATCACCCTGATCCGGGTCGGCAACGTCCAGTATGCCTAGCAGAACCGCTTCTACGGCCTGACCACGCTGAACAAGCGCCATCTGGACAGAACGGCGCGGCCCTGACGTTCGCCTTCCTCGGCAAGAGCGGGGTGGATCACGAGGTGATGGTGCGCGACCGGCGGCTGGCCACAGTGGTCCGATCGATGCGCGAGATGGCGGGTCAGCAGTTGTTCAAATACCGGGATGCCGCCGGCGCCCGGTGTCCGGTCACCTCCGACGACGTCAACGCCTACATCCGGGAGGCCATGGGCGACGGTTTCTCGGCCAAGGATTTCCGCACCCGGGCCGGGACGGTGTCGGCCGCGCGGGCCTTGCGCGATATGGAGCCGCCCAGCTCTCCGACCGACGCCCGGCGGCGAATCAGCGCCCGTGTAAAGGTTGTCGCCGGCCTGCCGGGCCACACCCCGACGGTGTGCCGCGCGTCCTACATCCACCCGGCGGTCTTCGAACTCTACGAAAAAGGCCGTCTGGCCAAGGCCTTGCCCGGAGCGGACACGCAAGGCTTCGGGCAAGCCCTGACCAAGACATTGAGATAACAACGTTGTAACTTGAGCTTTGGGGAGAACGGCGGTTCACGGACCGCCCTTTGTCGGAGGGACCACTCAATGTCGGTATCGAAAAACTTTCTGCGCCTCGGCGTGCTCGCCGCGCTGGTCGGCATGTCGCTGGGCGCCTGGATGGGGATGAAAGAGAATTTCACCCTCATGCCGGTGCATGCGCACATCAATCTGCTGGGCTTCGCGTCGATGACGCTGTTCGGCCTGTTCTACCGGTCGTTCCCGGCCGCCGCGCAGGGCTGGATGCCGGTGACGCATTTCGCCCTGGCGGTGATCGGCTTCCTGGTCATGGTTCCCACCCTGGCCTGGATGCTGCTCGGCCATCCGGAGATCGGACCGGTGCTCGGCATTTCCACCTTCGTGCTGGTCGCCTCGATGCTGCTGTTCGTCGTCATCGTCTTCAGGGCGACGGGCGGCAAGGACGAGGCGAGCGTTCAGGCCGTCGCCCAGTAGCCGCGACTGCGGGCGCTCACGGGCGCCCGCGTCGCCTCGACCCGCGCCACGATGACCGCCTTGAAGGCGTCCGCCGCCTCGTCTCCGCGCAGCAGCCGCAGCGAGCGGATGATGCGGGTGATGCGCAGGTGGTTGTGGTCGTTGGGCATCAGCCAGTCGTGGGTCGCCGCATAGAAGGCGTCCATCCGGTCGGTCGCCGCCGCCAGGGCGCACTGGGCCGCGACCGAGTCCTGGATCGCGGCGATGTCGGCGTCGGCCAGCACCGGCGCGTCAGGCGCGGCCCCCGATGGTTCGCGCAGGGGAAACAGCCACTGGATGAAGTCGTGCGTCCGCTCCAGGGCGACGTCGTCGAAGGCGAGGACGTCGAACACGGTCCGGCCGCGGCCATCCGGCCCCTCGCCTTCCAGAAACGCCGTCACGGCGGACACGCGACCCGGCCTCAGGCCGCCTTGTCCCAGTCCAGCACCACCTTGCCCGACTGGCCAGACCGCATGGCCTCGAAGCCTTCGCGATAATCGGCGTAGCTCATCTGGTGGGTGATCAGGGGGGTCAGGTCGAGGCCGGCCTTGAGCAGGCCCAGCATCTTGCGCCAGGTGGTGAACATCTCGCGCCCGTAGACGCCCTTGATGGTCAGGGCCTTGAGGATGATCGCGCCCCAGTCGGTCTCCATCGGCTTCGAGGGAATGCCCAGCATGGCCATGCCGCCGCCCATGATCAGGGTGTCGACGCACTGCCTGAAGGCGATCGGCGAGCCCGACATCTCGAGCGCCACGTCGAAGCCGACCTTCAGCCCCAGCTCGTGCATGACGTCCTTCAGGTCCTCGCGGGTGGTGTTCACCGTGCGCACGCCCGGCGCGACCTTCTGCGCCAGCTCAAGACGGAAGTCGTTGATATCGGTCAGGACCACGGTGCGGGCGCCGGCGTGGCGGGCGACGGCGGCGGCCATCATGCCGATCGGACCGGCCCCGGTCACGAGAACGTCCTCGCCCAGCAGGTCGAATTGCTGGGCCGTGTGCACAGCGTTGCCGAACGGATCGAGGATGGCGCCGATCTCATAGGGTACGTCGTCGGGCAGTTCGATGACGTTGAAGGCGGGCGCCACGACAAACTCAGCGAAAGCCCCCTGGCGGTTCACGCCGATGCCCTTGGTCGCCGGATCGAGATGGAAATGACCGGCGCGGGCCGCCTCGGAGTTCAGGTCGATCACGTGGCCCTCGGCCGAGACCCGCTGGCCGACCTTGAGGCGGCGGTCGACGTCCTTGCCGATGGCGACGATCTCGCCGGCGAACTCGTGGCCGGTGATCATCGGCACGGGCACGTTCTTCTGGCTCCACTCGTCCCAGTTCCAGATGTGGATGTCGGTGCCGCAGACGGCCGTCTTGTGCACCTTGATCAGGACGTCCTCGGGCCCGGCGACCGGAATGGGGGCGTCGATCAGCTCGAGGCCGACCTCGGGCCGGGTCTTGGCGAGGGCCTTCATGGTGCCGGTCATCAGATAACTCCCAATTCTTTCCCGGCCGTCGTGAACGCCGCGACCGTTTGATCAATCTGTTCGAAGGTGTGGGCCGCTGACATCTGGGTGCGGATGCGGGCCTGGCCGCGGGGCACCACGGGGAAGCTGAAGCCGATCACATAGACGCCGAGCTCCAGCGCCCGGGCGGCGAAGTCCTGGGCCAACTTCGCGTCGTTGAGCATCACCGGAATGATCGGATGCTCGCCCGGCAGCAGGGTAAAGCCTGCCCGCGTCATGGCCGCGCGATAGCGGGCGGCGTTGGCGAACAGCCGGGTGCGCAGGGCGTCGCCCTCATCACCGGCCGAGATGCGGATGGCCTCAAGGCTGGAGCCGCAGACGGCGGGGGCGAGCGCGTTGGAGAACAGATAGGGCCGGGCGCGCTGTTTGAGCAGGGCCACGACCTCGGACCGGGCGCAGATGAAGCCGCCCATGGCCCCGCCCAGGGCCTTGCCGAAGGTGCCGGTGACGAAGTCCACCTCGACGCCGTGGTGGGCGTAGGAGCCGCGACCCTGCGGACCCAGGAAGCCCGTGGCGTGGCAGTCATCGACCATGATCAGGGCGTCGTAGGTGTCGGCCAGCGCCCGGATCTCGTTCAGTTTGGCGATATAGCCGTCCATCGAGAAGGCCCCGTCGGTGGCGATGACGATGTTGCGCGCGCCGGCCGCCCGGGCCTCCTTCAGGCGGCTTTCCAGCTCGTCCATGTCGGAGTTGGCGAAGCGGTAGCGTTTGGCCTTGCACAGCCGCACACCGTCGATGATCGAGGCGTGGTTCAGGCTGTCCGAGACGATGGCGTCGTCCTCGCCGAACAGGGGCTCGAAGAGGCCGCCGTTGGCGTCGAAGGCGGCGGCGAACAGGATGGCGTCCTCGAAGCCGAGATAGTCGGCGATCGACCGCTCAAGCTCCTTGTGGATCTCCAGCGTGCCGCAGATGAAGCGCACCGAGGCGGTGCCCGCGCCCCACTTTTCCTGGGCGGCGATCCCGGCGAGCGAGACCCGCTCGTCGCCGGCGAGGCCGAGGTAGTTGTTGGCGCAGAAATTCAGCACGTCGCGACTACCGACCTTGATCACCGGCCCCTGACGGGAGGCGATGATCCGTTCGGGCTTGGTCAGCCCCTGGACGTCGATGTCGGCGAGTTCCGCGCGCATGCGGTCGTAGAAGGCCATGTTGGAGGCTTGGGTCATGCGCGCTCCGCTACGCCGTTTTGGTGGCGGTTTGAAGCCCTACAGGCTCATCGCGCCCGCCACCGCCTGATTTGGCGCGGTCGCCGCCAGCGACCGGATCGGGCTGACCCGGACATAGCCGCCGCAGGGGGTGAAGGTCAGGGCCAGCGTCACAGGCGAGGTGTCTCCGGGCGCGGTCACCCGCACGCGCGCTGCGGTCGGGCAGACCGTCTCGCCCTCGCCCTCGTGCGGCACCACGTTCCAGGCCATTTCGAAGGCCGCCTTGGCCTGGGGTTGAAGGGTGACGGGCGTCGGCGCCTGGCCTTGGGTGAAATAGCTGCCGGGGCTCTGCTCGGCGCGGATGGCGGTCAGGGTGCGGCCCTGCCGGTCCTGCAGGGTCACGCCGGGATAGCCGGTCAGGCTGCAGGCCTGGGCGCCGAGGTTCTGAACGCCGATGTTGACCACGCGATTGCCCGCCCCGGCGTCGCCGCCCTCGTTCGACAGTTTCAGCTGCGGACCCCTGCACGGCGCGGCGGCGGGCAGGACGCCGCCCGGCGCGGGCTGGGGCGTCGGCGCCGGGACGGGCGCGACGGGACCGGACGACGGCCGGGTGCAGCGCTCCAGCACCGCCACCCCGACATCTTCGTTGGGACCGAGCCGGCTCAGCGTCGCGGTTTCCTGGCCGTCCTGGGTGGCGGTCCACCATTCCAGACCCGAGCCGCTGAAGCGCGCGCCGGTGGCCGAGGCGACGGTGCGCAGGCTGGCGCTCTGGCCCTTGTAGGTCAGCACCGCCGTGGCTGTGTCGGGATAGGCGACCGTGATCGACTGGCCGCTCTCGCAAGCATAGCTGACAGGGGGCGTGGTCGGCGTTACGGGCGCGGGGGTGGGCTCGACAGGCGGCGTCGGCGCTTCGGTGGGCTGACTGCACGCCGACAACAGGGCCAGGCCGGCGATCACGGTGACGGCGGAACGGATACGGCGCATGGTTTATCCCTGTCGAACGCGGGTTTAACGCCACGAAACGGCAAAGGCTCCGCTTGTGCAAGGGGGCCGACAGGAACGCCGGACGGCATTGGCAAACCTAGTCGATTCGCCCGATCAGACCGGTGACGGTCAAGCGGCGGATCACCTCCTCGATCTCGTCGTAAGCGAGATCCGCGGGCGCGAAGGGCTCGCCGGAGAGGACGCGCTCGATCACGGCGCGGGGCGCGCGGTTGAAGGTCAGGTCGCCGCCAGGCGCGATCAGGCGCAAGCCCTCCCCCTCATCCAGCAGCCGCCATAATGAGGGTCGGGCGCGATAGCGGCGTCCCAGAGGCATCGACGCCCCTTCGACGGCGCCGAGGACATCGGGTTCGCGTGAACGGATGAACTGCTCGGCGAAGAGGTCGAGCGCGCCATCGGCTTGAACACGGGTCTGCAGATCGGCGACGAGCGATCGGAAATGCTGTTGGGCAGCCGACCGGTCGAAATCGCGGTTGGCGAAGCCGGGCGGCAGGCTTTTACGGAAGGCGGGGTCGTTGATGCAGACCTCGGATATCGACTCGAGCACCAGATCCGCCCAAGTACGGACAATTAGGCCGCATGTGATGTGCAGGGACGCCGCATCGCCGGATGTCGATGCGTCATGCATCAAGCCACGAGGCACATAGGCGCAATCACCCGCCTCCAGAACAAAGCTGTAACTCGGCTCTCCGACCGGGTGCCGCCCCGGCTCGAAGCGCTCGCCGCGATAGGGCGCGTCGACCGGCCGGTCATAGAGCCGCCAGGCCTTTTCGCCTTCGATCTGAAGGACGAAGACATCGTGGTTGTCATAGTGGGTGTGGAAGCCCTGAGACCCCGGCGGTGTCAGGTAGATGTTGGTCTGGACATGGCACGAGAACACCCGCTCAACCGATCGGCAGAAGGCCGCCAGAGCGATGTCCGATTGATGGAGCTGGTTCAGGATGATCGTCGCGCCCTTCCAATGGAGGCGGGCGACGGCGGCCCGGTCGATCGCGCCCGCGTCTGATACGAATTCGGATGCATCCACCGAGCGGGACGCGTCCGCCATGCTGAGCATGCCCTCGCGCAGGTCCAATTCGGCGACCTTGCGGTCCACGGCGGCGATCGAGATGAGGGCGCGAAATCGTTCGGGATCGCCATGGCGCACGACGACGGGTTCGCGCTCGAAGGCGCCCGTCAGAAACCCTGTCGCGGCGTCCCCCAGAAGCCAGTCCAGCGGTTCGTGAAGATGGGATTGGCCGATCGTCGTCACGCCCCGTCAGAGATCAACTTTTTGGAGGCGGGCGGTTGCCGCGTCCGCCGCCGTTGGCGTCGGTCTTGTCGGAGTCCGTGACGCCGGCGTTGCCGCGTCCGGCGCCATTGGCGTCGGCCTTGTCGGAGTCGGTGACGGCGCCGCCGCCGCGCCCGTTGCCTTTGGCGTCGGTGTTGTCGGAATCGGTCACGCCGGTGCGGGCGCCACGACCGTTGCCGTTGGCGTCGGTGCGGTCGGAGTCGGTGACGCCGGTGCGGGCGCCCCGCCCGTTGCCGCTGGCGTCGGTGCTGTCGGAGTCGGTGACGCCGGTGCGGGCGCCCCGTCCGTGGCCGGGGGAGTCCGCGCTGGCTCCCGAATCCGCGTCGGTTACGCCCGTGCCGCCGCCGCGTCCGTGACCGGGTGCATCGGCGTTGGCCCCGGTGTCATTATCGCTCGTCCCGGCGCTGCCCCGACGTCCGTGACCGGCCGCGTCGGCGTTGGCACCGGTATCCCCGTCGGTTACGCCGCCGCGTCCGTGGCCGCTGGTGTCCGTGGAATCCGAGTCCGTCACTCCAGAGCCGCCGCGGCGTCCGTTGCCAGGCGCGTCGGCGTTGGCCCCGGTATCAGTGTCGGTGACGCCGGTCCCGGTCTGGGCCGACGCCTTCCCCGTGACGGTCGCCAAGGAGCCGCCCGCGACCGCGAACCCGCCCAGGATACGCGTCAGGAATGAACGACGATCCGGTCGCTTTTGCTCTGACACGATCCTGACCCTTCCCCCGAAGTCTGCGATGCAGGTCGCCGACGGCGAACGGCGTTATCGACTATAGCATCACGTTGTTCGTTGACAAGGCGGAGCTAATTCCGATGGATGGCCGACGCCACGGTCCGCGCACCGATGCGCCTTCAGGCCGGATGGGTGGGCGTCCGCGTCAGGTCGACAGCCGCCGTCCGTCATGGCCGCTCACGCCATCAGCACCCGCGGCAGCTTGAAGGTCACCGTCTCGCGCTCGCCGTCGTCTTCGGTCACCTCGGCGTCGAAGCGGGCGCAGATGGCGTCGACCAAGGCGGTGATCAGCGGCTCGGGGGCCGAGGCGCCAGCGGTGACGCCGACGGTGGAGACGCCGTCGAACCACGACCAGTCGACCTGGTCCGCGTCGTCGATCAGCCGGGCGTCGCGCGCCCCGGCCCGCAGCGCCACCTCGACCAGCCGGGCCGAGTTGGACGAGTTCTGCGACCCCAGCACCAGCACCAGCTGGGACCGCGCCCCGAGGCGCTTGACCGCCTCCTGGCGATTGGTGGTGGCGTAGCAGATGTCTTCCTTGTGCGGATCGGGCAGTTCGGGGAACCGCCGTTTGAGCACGGCCAGGATCTCGGAGGTGTCGTCCACCGACAGGGTGGTCTGGGTGGCGTAGGCCAGGGGGGCGTCGCCGGGCCGCTGGAAGGTCTCGGCCTCCTGGACCGTCTCGACCAGGCTGATGGCGCCGGCAGGCAGCTGGCCCATGGTGCCGACGACCTCGGGGTGGCCGGCGTGGCCGATCAGGATGATGTGCCGCCCGTCGGCGTGGTGGCGTTCGGCCTCGACATGGA
>JBBRFV010000077.1:0-8852 GCA_038241335.1 Caulobacterales bacterium
TCGCCGACGCCATCGAGGACCGCGCCCCTCTCGCGGAGGCGGCGGCCCTCGACCCGCTCAGGCTCGCCTGATCAGTCCTTCGGCAGGGTGAAGCGCAGGCTGATGCTGACCCGCGCGCCATCCACCGCGGCACCGTTCACGGTGCGCGGATTGATGCGGAAATAGCGCGACAGGCCCTGCGCCGCGCGGCCGAAGCCGTAGTCGCCCGGCGTTTCGCTGACCACGGCGCAGTCGCCAACCGAACCGTCCGCCCTCACACCGCAGTTCAGGGTCGCGGAACCCGAGACCCCGGCGGTGATCGCCCGGTTCGGATAGGCCCGCATCATCTGATCCGCGTTGGGCTGCCGCAGCCAGCTTGGGTTGGTGATCGCGGCCAGCGGTTCAGGCGCGACGGTGGCGGACGGCGCGACCTTGACCGGATCCGGCGGGGTGTGGGTGATCGAGATCGTGACGCCGTCCGTCGGATGCGGATCACTGGTGTCGGCCGGCAGCGTGTCTGTCGGGCTTGCGGGGGCCGGAGTCTTGTGGATCGGATTGGGCGCTACGGGGGTCTTCGGGGTTGGCTGGACCACCGGCGGCTTCGGCGGGGGATCGAAGGTCAGCGTGATCGGCCGGTCGCCGGGGTCCGCAGGCGCCTGCACCGCCATTTCGAAACGCTGGTAGTAGAGCACCAGCCCCACCGCCACGTGGGCCGCGGCGACCACGCCGATGGCGATCCAAGTCGTTCGGGGCAGGGGCTGTTTACGCTCGTTGAAGTCCAGCGGGCTGACCGATCCGGGGCCTCCCGCAGCTCTGATCATCATGGCCGTCTCTCCCTGTCGTAGCCGTCCCCACAGCGTCCCACGGCGAAGTTGAGCGCTGACGTCAGGGCAGGTTTGCGGCGGGAACGGCGCGCAAATAAGCCGATCTTCCACCGTGGCGCGAAAGCGACGTTAGGATTTGGTTAACCACGAACCCCCAGCGTCTCCGGGTAATGACCATCGGAGCGATTCCATCTGCGGGCGGTGTTGAAGCGGCGATCCGGCGCGCCTCCAGCGCGACCGGCGTGGACTTCGACTTCCTGATGAAGACCGCCCGGCGCGAAAGCGCCATGAACCCGTCGGCCCGGGCGCGCAGCTCGTCGGCCGCGGGCCTGTTCCAGTTCATCGAACAGACCTGGCTGGGCACGGTGAAACAGCACGGGGCCCAGCACGGCCTGGGCCAGTACGCCGATCTGATCCATCAGGGCGCGGACGGGCGCTGGCGGGTCGAGGGCTCTGCCCGCAATGTGGTCATGGACCTGCGCTTCGATCCCCAGGCGGCGTCGAGCATGGCCGCCGAGCTGACGGCGTCCAACGCCGCCTATCTGCGCGGACGCACAGGGCGCGAGCCGGGCGCGGGCGACCTGTACGCCGCCCACTTCCTCGGCCCAGGCGGAGCGGCGGAGTTGATGGCCGCGATGGAGCGCCGGCCCGGCTCCAGCGCCGCATCCCTGTTCCCGGAGGCCGCCTCGGCCAATCGCTCGATCTTCTTCCGCGACGGCCGGCCGGCGACGGTGGCCGAGGTCCACGCCAACCTGCAGCGCACGGCCGGCGAAGGTGCGCCTGCGGCCGGCGCGGTAGAGGCCACGCCCCTCGGCCTGTCCGTCCGCGACCAGAGCCTAGCGGCCCGGATGGACCGGCTGAAACAGGACCAGAGCCTGCTGGCCTTGCTGCTGGGCCAGGATGGGCAGGGCGGCCGGGGGAGCGGCTTCGGCGGCGCCTTCGCGCCGGAAACAACCGACAGCGCCTGACGCCGAATCCGGCCATGGTGAACCGCCCGTTAAGGATGGCGGGCCGAGATTAACCGGCGAAGCCTGTAACCGAGCGCCTGACCATGACCGCCTACCGCGCGCGCCTGACCGAGATCGACATCCGCCGGCTGATCAAGGCGTCGGACGAGGATGAGCGCGCCGCCGCCGCGCACAAGCTGTGCCGCAACATGGAGAGCCTCGACCTGGTCGATGAGGACCGTGAGGCGGCGCAGAAGATCCTGCGCATGCTGGCCAGCGACACGGCCGAACTGGTTCGCCGGGCCATGGCGGTGACCCTGAAGAGCTCGAATCTCATTCCCCGCGACGTCGCGCGCCGTCTGGCCGCCGATGTCGACAGCGTCGCCCTGCCGATCATCAACTTCTCCCCCGCCTTCGACGACGAGGACCTGATCGAGATCGTGCGCGCCGGCTCGGTCGTGCGTCAGACGGCGGTGGCCTCGCGACCGAGCGTGGGCCGCGACGTGGCCGAGGTGATCGCCGAGATCGGCTGCGAGCAGGCGGTTCGGACCCTGGCGGCCAACGACAACGCCGACATTTCAGAAGCCTCGCTGGGCCGTTGCGTCGACCGCTTCCAGACCTCGCCCGAGATCGTCGCCGCCATCGCCTATCGCCAGGTCCTGCCGCTCTCGGTGACCGAAAAGCTCATCGCCCTGGCCTCGGACGCCGTGCGCGAACATCTGGTGACCCGCCACGCGGTGGCCCCCGAAACCGCTATCCGGCTGGCCGCCTTCGCCCGCGAGCGGGCCACGGTCGATCTGGTCGATCAGGCCTCGTCGCACGCCGACCTGCCGCAGTTCGTCGCCACCTTGAACGCCCGCCGTGTTCTGACCGCCTCGCTGATGCTGCGGGCCCTGGCGCGCGGGCAGATGGCGATGTTCGAGCACGGCATGGCCGAACTGGCCGGCACACCGCACCAGCGCGCCTGGCTGATGATCCATGACGCCGGCCCGTTGGGTCTCAAGGCGATCTACGACCGCGCCGGCATGCCGCCGCGACTGTTCCAGGCCTTCCGCGCCGGGGTCGACACCTGGCGTCTGCTTCAGGCCGAGGGCGTCGACACCTCGGGCGACGACTTCCGCCAGCGCATGCTGGAGCGTTTCCTGACCCAGCGCCCGAACGCACCACGCGAGGATCTGGCCTATCTGATGGAACGGCTGGACCAGGCCCCGGCGCCGGCGCGTCGCGAGACGGTCGTCGCGGCCTGACGGAAAGGCCCGCAGAGGGATCCGCAGGCGCTTCAGATCTGGTGGAAAATCAGGCGACCGCGCGGGACGGGTCGGTTTTGGCGCCCGAGTCAGCGTCCGCTGCGGCCTGTTCGATGGCCGTGTTCATGGCCATGCGCAGGCGCTCGGGCTTGATCGGCTTCTCAACCACGGCGGCCATGCCGATGGCGAGATATTTCCTGGCGTCGTCCGGGTCGGCGTTGGCGGTCAGGGCGACGATCGGGATGTTCCGCACCGGGCCTTCGAGGGCGCGGATGGCCTGGGTCGCCTGAACGCCGTCCATGCGCGGCATCTTGATGTCCATCAGGATCAGGTCGAAGGGCCGTTCCTGAACCGCTTCCAGCGCCTCGACGCCGTCCTCGGCGGTCTCGGAGGTGCAGCCGAACATTTCGCACAGGGCCTGGGCCACGACGCGGTTGGTGGCGTTGTCGTCGACGAACAGGATGTGCGGCGTGGACTGCAGGTCGTGGTCGGCCAGGCTCTCAATATTCGACGTGGCCTCGGCGACCTCGGTGCGCTGGACGTCGAGGTCGAAGGCGAAGGTCGCGCCCCGGCCCGGATTGTTCTCGGCCCAGATGCGGCCGTCCATGCGGTCGATGATCTGGCGGCAGATGGCCAGGCCGAGCCCGGCGCCGTCGGGCCCCGCGCCGTGGACGAAGGGTTCGAAGATCAGGTCGACCCGGTCGGCGTCCACGCCCGGGCCGTCGTCGCGGATTCGCGCCTCGAGCTTGATCCGGTCGCCCTCGGCCCAGACCTTCAGACTGGCCTCGACCACGCCGTTGCGGGCGAATTTCAGGGCGTTGCCGATCAGGTTGTTGAACACCTGCTTGAGCCGCGGGCCGTCGATGACGGCGGCCAGTTCGGTGTCGCCTTCGTAGCCGACCATCAGGGTGACGTCGTCCTGGGAAGCCCGCGGGGCCCACAGCGCCTGGATGTCGTCCATCAAGGCGCGCAGCGGCGTGGGCTCGGCCTGCATCTCCAGTTCGCCGGCCTCGGCGCGCGACAGGTCCAGCGCGTCCTGGAGGATGCGCAGGAGGGTCTCCGACGACTCCATTATGGTCGTCACATGGGCCTGGGCCTGGGCGTTCAGCGGCTGGCGGCGCAGCAGTTCGGCGACGGCCAGCACCCCGTTCATCGGCGTGCGCAGTTCGTGGCTCATGATGCCGAGGAACTGGCTCTTGCTTCGGGCGGCCATCAGCGCCTGTGTTCGGGTGTCGTTCAGCGTGCGGGCCTGCTCGGCCAGTTCATCGTTCTGGCAGCGCTGTTGGTCGTTGATCGCCTGCAGCAGGGACACGGCCGTGCCCACGCCGTGATAACGGCCCTGCCGGGTGACGATGAAGCCGCGCATCAGGGCGCCGGGGCCGCTTTTCAGGAGGATGTCGCAGAAGGTGTCGATGCTGACGCCCGCATCGACCACGGCGGGCTCGACGTCCATCACATGACTGACGGCGCGGTGCGCATACAGGGCATGGCCGAAAGGCGCGGCGATCTTCAGCAGGAAGGCGTTGCGCTCGATCAGGCCCAGGGGCCGGCCATCCTCGACCACGGGGATGACCAGGGTGTCAGGTTCGCGTTCGAAGCGCGAGAAAACGTCGCTTCCCGGCGTCTGGGGCGAGACCGCCTCGGCGCGTTCCGTAAGGACTTCGATCGTCGGCATACTGGCCGGGACTCCACTTCGTCAGCTTCACCCTGCGGTGAAATCGTTTGCGGATTGGTAAACGGGGGATATTTCGCCACCTTGTCGCCGTTTTTGCTCCCGCCCGGTCGCTGGTGTAGAAGGCGCGCCCGTTATCGGAGCGGGCCCATCCCTCCCATTATGCGCGCGGCCGATGGGCCGACCGCAGGTTCGTCATGAGCGATATCCCGCAAAATCCCCGCAGTTCCGCCCTCGTCCTGTTCTCGGGCGGGCAGGACAGCGCTACCTGCCTGGCCTGGGCGCTGCAACGGTTCGCCCGCGTCGAGACCGTGGGCTTCGACTATGGCCAGCGGCATGCGGTCGAGATGGAGGCCCGGTTGAACGTGCGCGACGGCATGACGGCCTTGCTGCCGCCGCCCATCGCCGCCCGGCTGGGGCCGGACCATGTGGTGGACCTGACCGGCTACGGCCGCATCGCCGAAAGCGCCCTGACGGCTGATCGGGCCATCGAGATGGACGCGCGGGGCCTGCCCACCACCTTCGTCCCCGGCCGCAACCTGGTCTTCCTGACCTGCGCCGCCGCCCTGGCGGACCGGCGGGGGCTGGACGTGCTGGTGGGCGGCATGTGCGAGACGGATTTCTCCGGCTATCCGGACTGCCGCCGCGACACCATCGAGGCCATGGCGCATGCCCTCAGCCTGGGGCTGGACAAGCCCGTGGTGATCGACACCCCGCTGATGCGTCTGACCAAGGCCGAAACCTGGGCGCTGGCGCACGAGATCGGCGGCGCGGCCCTGGTCGATCTGATCGTTGAGGCGTCGCACACCTGTTATCGCGGCGACCGCCAGCACCGTCACGCCTGGGGCTATGGCTGCGGCGACTGCCCGGCCTGCGAGCTGCGCGCCCGCGGCCACGCCGAATGGGTCGCGCAAGCCGGGATGGGCGCATGACCTATTCGGCCAAGGAGGTCTTTCTGACGGTGCAGGGCGAGGGCGGACAGGCTGGTCGCCCGGCCGTCTTCCTGCGCTTCGCCGGCTGCAACCTGTGGAACGGGCTGGAGCGGGATCGCGCTGTGGCCGTCTGCAGCTTTTGCGACACCGATTTCGTCGGGACCGACGGCGACGGCGGCGGAAAATTCACGACCGCGGAGGGACTGGCCGGACATGTCGCCGCCATGTGGCGGGGTCGGGCGGGGGATCCGAAGCTGGTGGTCTGCACCGGCGGCGAACCCTTGCTGCAACTGGACGTGCCGCTGATCGACGCCCTGCACGCTCGGGGCTTCGACATCGCCGTCGAGAGCAACGGCACCCTGGCCGCTCCCGAAGGGATCGACTGGGTCTGCGTCAGCCCCAAGGCCGACGCGCCGGTGATCCAGACCTCGGGCCAGGAGCTGAAGCTGGTGTTCCCCCAGGACAAGGCCATGCCGGACCGGTTCGAGGCGCTGAGTTTCGAACGCTTCTGGCTGCAGCCCATGGACGGCCCGAACCGGGAGGCCAATACGGCGGCGGCCCTCGACTATTGCCTGATGCACCCGCAATGGCGGCTCAGCGTCCAGACCCACAAATACATCGGCGTGCGTTGAACATGAGCGTTTTCGAGATCACCAAGGCGGCCACTTTCGACGCCGCCCACCACTTCCCCAGCGAGCCGGAGGGCAGCCCCTACCGGCGCGTTCACGGCCATTCCTTCCAGGTCGAGGCGACGGTGCGTAGCGAGACCTTGGACGCGGAGCACGGCTGGGTCGCCGATCTCGCCGCGCTCGACCGCGCGCTCAAGGCCGTGGCGTTGGAGCTGGATCACGGGATGCTGAATGATCACGAGGGGCTGGAGCTCCCCAGCCTCGAGCGGCTCTGCCTGTGGTTCGCCAACCGGCTGAAGCCGGAGTGGCCGGGGCTGAGCCGGATTGCGGTCTCGCGACCGACCATTCACGAGCGCTGCGTGCTGACGCTCTAGAAGGCTGACGGACAGCCCGCCGCCGCAAAAACAGGGTCCAGAGAGTCCAGAGAGTCCAGAGAGTCCGGATCGGTCGATGTCGGCATCGGCGTCCCTCCAGCGTTGAATTCGTTTGTCAAAGACCGGACGCCAACGACTCCCGTCAGTGAAGCATACAGCTACGTCAATCGCGGACGTGGCGGTTGAGCGCGGCGGTTATTCTGGCCTTCAGCAGGATTTGCCCTGACGCTGGCGGGCCTCGCAGCGGCGCTGATCGCGTTCGTGGGCCCGTTCCTCGCGCTCGCGGCGGGCGCGGGTCTCTTCGTCCGAGGTGGTGACGGCGTCCACGCCGGCGCCGACCACGGCCCCCGTGGCTTTGGCCGCGCCCCCTATGACCGCGCCGGCTGTACCGACCACGGCCCCGACGAGGCAGCCCTGAAGCATCAGCGCGCCCCCGAGAACGGCGGCGAGAGCGGTCGCCCGGGCAAGGGTTCTGGTCATCTCGAAATCTCCCGACCCGCTCTGGTTAGCGGGGGAATGGTGAACAGAGGCTGACCGCGCCCGAGGGCGATTTGCGGCGTGACCGCCATCTCGCCCAAGCCCCAAGGCCTCGTCTACAGGCTGTCGACCATCACCAGCTCGGCGTCGGCCCTGGCCGTGATGACGATCTCCGCCTCGTCCTTGATGGCCGCGCCGTCGCGGGCGTTGAGCACCACCCCGTTGACCTCGACCTCGCCCACAGCGGGCACCAGATAGGCGCGGCGGCCCGCGGCCAGGCTGTAGGTCAGGCTTTCGCCCGCATTCAGGGTCGCACCCAGCACCCGGGCGTCGGCGTTGATGGCCAGCGCTTCGTCGGCGGAGTCGCCCGAGGCCAGCACCGAGAATTTGCCGCTGCGGTCGGATTTCGGGAAGGTCCGCGCGCCCCAGCCGGGCAGGGCGCCCGGCTTGTCGGTCTCGATCCAGATCTGGAACAGGGTGGTGGTTTCGTCCTCGATGTTGAACTCAGAGTGACGCACGCCCGTGCCCGCGCTCATCACCTGCACGTCGCCGGCCCCGGTGCGACCCTTGTTGCCCATCGAGTCCTCATGGGTGATGGCGCCGGTCCGGACGTAGGTGATGATCTCCATGTCCGAATGGGGGTGGGGCGGAAAGCCCGACCGGGCGGCGATCTCGTCGTCGTTCCAGACGCGCAGCCGGCCCCAGCCCATGCGGCTCGGATCGTAGTAGTTGGCGAACGAGAAATGGTGCTTCGCATTGAGCCAGCCGTGGTTGGCTCCGCCCAGGGTGCCGAAGCGTCGAACGTCGATCATGACGCAGTCTCCCTCAGAGGCGCGCATCCTGTGGCGCGCCGGTCGGATGCGATATAGGTAACTAGAACTGTTGCGAAAAGGGGCGGCGGCATTCAGGATCAAGGCCGGGTGCACGGTTCCGGTATGAAGGGTTCCTGATAATCAACGCCCCAAGGCGTCCGGCGTCGCTCCAGCTGGATGACGTCTCCAACGAGGCAGTCCTTGGTGGGGGTCAGGTACAGCCAGACAGTGCGGCCGTCGACGGCGACCGTGGCGCCCTGTTCGAGGCCGCGCCGTCCCCCTAGCACCGTGGGGTCCAGGACGCGGCCCCGGGTGTAAACGACGGACCCATGCGGCCAGACGAAGAGAAACAGCACGCCGAGCAGCACCCCGACGCCCAGCGCCAGCAACAATCCGAATTGTTCGCGCTCGTTGGCGGCCCAGAACAGGAGGTTCCTCCAGCGGGAAATCGGTTGGGCGGGCATTTAGGGGAGGGAATCCGTCGGCCGCGCGCAGGGTTGGGCTTCTCCCACGCCCACGCCCGCCATCTGGCCCCACCAATGCGGCCTCCGATCCACCGCGATGCGGTCGCCAACACGGCAATCGAAGCTGAGGGGAAGCGGGAAAGAATAGATGCCCTCCGCGGTCTGAACGACCGCCACCCGAAAGGAGCCAAACTTGGACTCCTGCACCCCGAAGTTGGTCACGACGCCGGAAATGCGCGAAGGCGGCCCTGAGGGCAGCAAAATCGCCACGCCAGCGAAGGCTCCCAAAACCGCGATCCCAAGGGCGAGGCCCAGCCCAAGCGTGTCTTGGTGGAACACCATCCAGACTCGCGAAAGGCGGCGAAAACGGTTCAACCCACCTGCGCCCGGTGCCTCAGCATCGCGTCGGCCAACACGCAGGCTGCCATGGCCTCGACCACGGGGACGCCGCGCAGGGCGACGCAGGGGTCGTGGCGGCCCTTGGTGCGCAGGTCG
>JBBRFV010000078.1:0-8834 GCA_038241335.1 Caulobacterales bacterium
AGGCCCACGTGGCGCGCGAACTGAACCTGCCGTCGCCCGATACGGTGGTCTTCGCCCCCAACACCCACGATCTGCTGGTGCGACTGGTCTCGGGCATGGAGCGCAAGCCGGTCCGCATCCTGTCCACCGACGGCGAGTTCCACTCGTTCCGGCGCCAGGGCGAGCGTTGGGATGAGGCCGGGGAGGCGGTGATCACCCGCATACCGGTGGAGCCGGCCGGGACCTTCGATGAGCGCTTCACAGCGGCGGCGCGGGAGGGCGGCTTCGACCTGATCGTGGTCAGCCAGGTTTTCTTCCGCACCGGCCAAATGTTTGGCGCCGTGGCCGATCTGGCGGCGCTGGCCGATCCGGCAGGACCATGGGTGGTGATCGACGGCTACCACGGCTTCATGGCCGTCCCGACCGACCTGTCGGCGGTGGCGGACAAGGTCTTCTATGTCGCCGGGGGCTACAAATACGCCATGGCCGGCGAGGGGGTCTGCTTCCTGCACGCGCCGGACGGCTATTGCCCGCGGCCGGTGATCACCGGCTGGTTCGCCGAGTTCGGCGACCTGACCGGTCCGCCCGGCGGGGTTCAGTACCGAAGCGACGCAGGCCGCTTCTGGGGCGCGACCTTCGATGTTTCGCCCCTCTACCGGTTCAACGCCGTGCGCGGGATGCTGGACGAGGCCGGGCTGAGGACCGCCGACGTCTCGGCCCACGCCCACGCCCTCATGGCGCGCTTCCAGGCGGCCGTCGCCGCCGGCGAGGCCGGAGCGCTGGAGACGGCTCAACTGCTCAACCCGGTGACAGGCGACGGCGGCCGGTCGCGTTTCCTCGCCTTCCGCCACCCCGACGCCGAGGCCTGGCAGGCGCGCCTCCTGGCGGCTCATGTGGTCACCGACGTGCGCGACGACGTGCTGCGGTTCGGCTTTGGCCTGTATCAGGATGAGGCCGATGTGGAGCGTCTGATCGGGGTCTGTCGCCGCCTGTTGTGACGCTTTCGACCGGAAAACGGCCCCGACGGTGATTTTCCGCCCGCTTCGCCCATCTTCGGTCATGACCCATAAGGAAACAGCGCCTATATGAACCGCGCCGGTTCCGCGCAGGCGCGCGCGGGCGGCCAAGGGACGTGACGATACGATGGCGGACGATGCCGGTCGGCTGAACCAGGTCTTTGCCGAGACCAGCTTCCTGTATGGCTCGAACGCCTCGTTCATCGAGGATCTGCACGAGAAGTGGGCCGACGATCCCGCTTCGGTGTCGGCCGAATGGCGCGCCTTCTTCGACCAGCTCCGCGACAACGCCGCCACCGTGAAGGCCTCGGCCGGAGCCGGCGCCTGGGGTCGCTCGACGGCCACCGAGCCGACCGAGGAGACCGGCGTCTTCGACGGCCGCTGGCCTGCGGCCAAACCCGCCCCCGGCAAGTCCGCGGCTCCGGCGAAGGCTGAACCGGCCGCGGGACCCGCCACCGCCTCCGGCGACGAAATCCGCGCCGCCGCCCATGATTCGATCCGCGCCCTGATGCTGATCCGCAGCTACCGCGTCCGCGGCCACCTGCAGGCGACGCTCGACCCGCTGGGCATTGAGCAGGCGACGCACAATCCGGAACTGACCTCCGAATTCTACGGCTTTTCGGAAGCCGACCCGGACCGGCCGATCTTCCTCGACGGCGTGCTGGGCCTGCAGACCGGCAGCATCCGCGAGGTGCTGGCGATCCTCAAACGCACCTACTGCGGCCACATCGGCATACAGTTCATGCATATCGCCGAGCCGGACGAGAAGTCCTGGCTACAGGCGCGCTTCGAGGGGCCGGACAAGTTCGAGAAGAACGCCTTCACCCGCGAAGGCAAGCTGGCCATCCTGAACAAGCTGATCGAGGCCGAGGGCTTCGAGCGCTTCCTGCACAAGCGTTTCCCGGGCACCAAGCGTTTCGGCCTGGACGGCGGCGAGGCCATGGTCCCGGCGCTGGAGCAGGTGATCAAGCGCGGCGGCGCCCTGGGCGTCGACGAGATCGTCATCGGCATGGCCCACCGCGGCCGGCTGAACACCCTGGCGGCGGTGATGGGCAAGCCCTATCGCGCCATCTTCCACGAGTTCCAGGGCGGCTCGAGTCTGCCGTCCGACATCGACGGTTCGGGCGACGTCAAATACCATATGGGCGCCAGCTCGGACCGGTCGTTCGACGGCAACTCCGTCCACCTGTCGCTGACCGCCAACCCGTCGCACCTCGAGATCGTCAACCCGGTGGTGCTGGGCAAGGCGCGCGCCAAACAGGCGTTCGACATCCGCGAGGCCAACGCCGGCCAGCCGGAGGAGCGCTGGGCCCTGGACCGCTCCAAGGCCGTGCCGCTGCTGATCCATGGCGACGCCGCCTTCGCCGGCCAGGGCGTGGTGGCCGAATGTTTCGCCCTGATGGGGCTGAAGGGCTACCGCACCGGCGGCACCATTCACTTCGTCATCAACAATCAGATCGGCTTCACCACCAGCCCGCGCAACAGCCGGTCCAGCCCCTATCCGTCCGACGTGGCCCTGATGGTCCAGGCGCCGATCTTCCACGTCAACGGCGATGATCCCGAGGCCGTGGTCTTCACCGCCAAGGTGGCCACCGAGTTCCGGCAGAAATTCCACAAGGACGTGGTGGTGGACATGTTCTGCTATCGCCGCTTCGGCCACAACGAGGGCGACGACCCGACCTTCACCCAGCCGCTGATGTATTCCAAGATCAAGGCGCAGCCGTCGACGCGCGAGATCTACTCGGCCCGGCTGGTTGCTGAGGGCGTCATCACCCAGGCCGAGGTCGACGCCGAGCTGGCGCGGTTCGACGCCTTCCTCGACGCCGAGATGGAGGCGGGCAAGACCTTCGAGGCCCAGAAGGCCGACTGGCTGGACGGCCAGTGGACCGGCGTCGGCCTGGCCGAGGGCGACGACCGCCGCGGCGAGACGGCGGTGCCGGCGGCGAAGCTGTCGGACCTCGGGCATCGCCTGACGACCATTCCGAACGCCATCGACGTCCACAAGACGCTCAAACGCGTCATGGACGGCCGGCGCGAGACCATCGCCACGGGCCAGAACATCGACTGGTCCACGGCCGAGAGCCTGGCCTTCGCCAGCCTTCTGGACGAGGGCTTCCCGGTGCGCCTGTCCGGCCAGGACTCGGTGCGCGGCACCTTCAGCCAGCGCCACTCGGGCGTCATCGACCAGACCACCGAGGCCCGCTACGTCCCGCTGAACAACCTGCGCGACGGCCAGGCCCAGTTCGAGGTCATCGACTCCGCCCTGTCCGAAGAGGCGGTGCTGGGCTTCGAATACGGCTACGCCCTGACCGACCCCAACACCCTGGTGATGTGGGAAGCCCAGTTCGGCGATTTCGTGAACGGCGCCCAGGTGGTGATCGACCAGTTCATCAGCTCGGGCGAGCGGAAATGGCTGCGCATGTGCGGCCTGACCATGCTGCTGCCGCACGGCTACGAGGGCCAGGGCCCCGAACACTCATCGGCCCGGCTCGAGCGTTTCCTGCAGGCCTGCGCCGAGGACAATATGCAGGTCGCCAACTGCTCGACCCCGGCCAACTATTTCCACATCCTGCGCCGCCAGATGCACCGGCCGTTCCGCAAGCCGCTGATCATCATGACGCCCAAGTCGCTGTTGCGGCACAAGAAGGCCGTCTCGACCCTGGCCGAGATGGCCGAGGGCTCGTCCTTCCACCGTGTGCTGCATGACGACGCCCAGACGCGGCCGGACGTGGCCGGGATCACGATCAAGGCCGACAGGGACATCCGCCGCGTCGTCCTGTGCTCGGGCAAGGTCTATTACGACCTGCTGGAGCGGCGAGAAAAGGACGCCAGGGAGGGTCGGCCGGTGGACGACGTCTATCTGATGCGCCTCGAGCAATTCTATCCGTGGCCGATGAAGTCGCTGATGACCGAACTGGGCCGCTTCCCCGACGCCGAACTGGTCTGGTGCCAGGAAGAGCCGCGCAACATGGGCGGCTGGACCTTCGTCGACCCCTGGCTCGAGATCACCCTCGACAAACTGTCGGTGAAATCCAGTCGCGCCCGCTATGTCGGCCGCCCCGCCTCGGCCTCGACCGCCGCCGGACAGATGAGCCGCCACCTGAAAGAACTCGACGCCTTCCTCACCGAGGCTTTCGCCTGACACGCGTCCCGGACAGCCGCTTCGCGGTTTCCGGGATGACAAACGAACGTATCTGAGAGACCGATCCCATGGCCGATATCCTGACCCCGACGCTGGGTGAATCCGTCACCGAAGCGACCATCGCCAAATGGACGAAGAAGGTCGGCGATCCGGTGAAGAAGGACGAGGTCCTGGTCGAGCTCGAGACCGACAAGGTCTCGCTGGAAGTCGCCGCGCCCGCCGACGGCGTGCTGAGCGACATCAAGGCCGCCGAGGGCGACACCGTCTTCCCCAACGCCGTTCTGGGTACGATCAGCGAGGGCGCCAGCGCTGCGCCGGCCGCGCCGAAGGCTGAAGCCGCCAAGGCCGAGCCCAAGGCGGAAGCGCCCAAGGTCGAGGCCGCGCCCGCTGCGCCCGCTGCGGCCGCTCCCGCCGCTCCGGCCGTCGCCTCGGGCGGTTCAGTCTCCATCCCCGTGCCGACCATGGGCGAGAGCGTCGCCGAGGGCACGATGGGAACCTGGCTGAAGAAGTCCGGCGACACGGTCGCCAAGGACGACCTGCTGGTCGAGATCGAGACCGACAAGGTCGCCGTCGAGGTCTCGGCTCCCGCCTCGGGCGTATTGACCATCACCGCCGACGCGGGAGCGACCGTGACCCCCGGCCAGTCGATCGGCAGCATCGCCGCATCTGGCGCCGCCGCCGCGCCGGCTGCGGCCGCTGCCGCCGCCAACAGCGGCTCGGCCCAGGTGAAAGGCGACGACGCCCCGCACCTGTCGCCCGCCGTCCAGCGGGTGGTCAGCGAGAACAATCTCGATCCCAAGGCCATCGCCGCCACCGGTCCGAAGGGCAACATCACCAAGGGCGATGCGCTCGCCGCCATCGGCGCCCCGGCGCCGGCCGCCGCTCCGGCTCCGGCCGTTCCCGCCACTCCCGCCCCGCCGCGCGCCGACCAGCCGCGTGAGGAACGGGTCAAGATGACCCGGCTGCGCCAGACCATCGCCCGACGTCTGAAGGAGTCGCAGAACACGGCGGCGCAACTGACCACCTTCAACGAGGTGGATATGACCAACGTCATGGCCTTGCGGAGCCAGTACAAGGAGGTGTTCGAGAAGCGCCACGGCGTGAAGCTGGGCTTCATGAGCTTCTTCACCAGGGCGGTGGTGGCGGCCCTGAAGGAGATCCCGGCGGTCAACGCCGAGATCGACGGGACGGACATCATCTTCAAGAACCACTACGATATCGGCGTGGCCGTCGGCACCGAGAAGGGGCTGGTCGTGCCGGTGCTGCGCGACGCGGATACGCTGTCGCTGGCCGGCATCGAGAAGGGCATCGCGGCGCTGGGCAAGGCGGCCCGCGACGGCGCCCTGACCCTCGACCAGCTGCAGGGCGGCACTTTCACCATCACCAACGGCGGCACCTACGGCTCGTTGATGTCGACGCCGATCCTCAACGCGCCCCAGTCGGGCATCCTCGGCATGCACAACATCGTCCAGAGGCCGATGGCGGTGAACGGCGAGGTGGTGATCCGGCCGATGATGTATCTGGCGCTCAGCTACGATCACCGCATCGTCGACGGCAAGGACGCGGTGACCTTCCTCGTCCGCGTGAAAGACCTGCTGGAAGACCCGGCGCGGGCGTTGCTGGACCTCTGATTGCGACGCTCCTCCTTCTGATTTAGTATCTACGAAATGTAGATACAGGAGGCTGACGTGGCCGACCCGAAGCGTGGTGTCGCCGAGACGGCGAAAGTCTTCACCCATGGCGGAAGTCAGGCCGTCCGCCTGCCGAAGGCCTTTCGCTTCGAGGGCAAGGAAGTGCGGATTCGCAGGGAGGGCGACGCCGTGATCCTCGAGCCGGTCGAGGACAGGCGACATCGCCCTCGCACGCCCGAGGAATGGGCCGCCTTCTGGGCGCGCATCGATGCGATCGGCGACCCCGGCGAACCCTTTCCGGATCCTCCCCTTCAGGGCGTCTCGAAGGCGATCGAGTCGTGGTGAGCCTGAGTCTCGACGCCAATGTGCTGATCGACGTCTTGCAGCGTCGGCAAGCGGTGGTCGGTTGTTGGCAGGTCGAGGTGGGAAAAGGCGCGCCTCTCGTGCTCTCATGTCTGGTCCTGCACGAACTGGAGGCGGGCGTGGAGCTCAGCGCCCGTCCGGACATTCACCGCGCCAGACTGGGCGAACTTCTCGCCTATGCGGACATCGTCGAGTTCGACATCGAGGATGCGCGGGCCTCGGCCAGGGTCAGGGCCGAGCTTCAACGCAGGGGCCGGCCAATCGGCCCTCTCGACACGCTGATCGCGGGACAGGCGTTGGCCCGCGGGTGGACGATGGTGACGAGCAACATCCGGCATTTTGGCAGGGTGGAGGGATTGCGATTGATCGACTGGTCGGCGGGGCCGGACGTGCTGTCGGCCAAGGCCGTCGCTTCCCAGGCGAGGTAGCCGGGGTGTCCGGATCTCGGTCGCGGCGTCTGTCGCCGGTGATGATGGTCGGTTACGGCCTGATCGGGCTGCTCTGGGTCGCCTTTGTCGTCATGACCCTGTTCGCCCTGCGCTAGCGGGTATCACCCGGGGAAAGTCATGTTAGCGTCGCCGGATGGACGTTCTCGAAGTCGCCCGCTTTTCGACCCTGCCTGAAGCTGAACTGATCGTCAGCCTGCTGCGAACTCGCGGCATCGCCGCGGAACTGGCCGATCGTGGCATGGCGACGGCCAACCCTGTGCTGCAGGGAGCGATCGGCAATGTGCGGGTCATGGCGCCTGAGTCCCAGATTCGCGAGGCGCGCGAGATCGTGGCGTTGGCGCGGAGCGGCGCATTCGCCGACGCCGAGGACGACGAGACGGGCGAGTGGCGGGCCGAGGCTACGCCGGGCAAGGTCGGAGCTGGATGAGGATGAAATCCACGGCGCGTTCAACGGCATGCGGGGGATCGTCCGCATCGTGATCATCGCCATTCTGGTTCTGCCGGTCGCCAGCTGCGTGTTGCTGTCGCTGTTCGCCCGCTAACGGTCTTCCGTCTTCGCGCCGCCGACACCCAAGGCTCCCAGCACCTCCTCCGTATCCTGACCCAGCGCCGGCGGGGCGCGGTCGCTGCCGACCGGCGTCACCGACATGCGGATCGGCGAGGCGACGGTGCGGACCGGACCGGACAGGTCGGCGCGGGTCTGTTCGACCACGAGGCCGCGATGCTTCGCCTGCGGTTCGTCGAAGACCTGGTCCACGGTGTTGACCGGGCCGCAGGGCACGCCGGCGGTTTCCAGCGTCGCCATCAGCTCGTGCATGGTCAGGGGCGCGGTCAGGGCTGACAGTTCGCAGGTCAGGTCGGCGCGGTGCTCGATGCGCAGCGCATTGGTGGCGAAGCGCGGGTCGGGTCCGAGCGCCGGAACGCCGAGCGCTCCGCACAGGGCGCGGAACTGGCCGTCGTTGCCGACGGCGATGACCACCCTGCCGTCCGTGCACGGAAAGGGCTGGTAGGGGGCCAGGTTGGGGTGGGCGTTGCCCATTCGTGTCGGGGCCCTGCCCGAGACGAAAAAATTGGTCGCCTGATTGGCCAGCATGGCGGCCTGGACGTCGAACAGGGCGATGTCGATCGACTGGCCCTCGCCGGTCGCGCGCGCGTGCAGCAGGGCGGCCATGATGGCGTTGGAGGCGTACAGGCCGGTGAACAGGTCGACCACGGCGACCCCGACCTTCATCGGCTCGGCTCCCGGTGCGCCGTCGGGCTGGCCGGTGATCGACATCAGCCCGCCCATGGCCTGGATCATATAGTCGTAGCCGGCGCGGTGGGCGTCCGGCCCGTCCTGGCCGAAGCCGGTGATCGAACAGTAGACGAGGCGGGGATTGATCGCGGTGAGGGCGGCGTGGTCGAGGCCGTATTTCTTCAGCCCGCCCGTCTTGAAATTCTCGACCACCACGTCGCACGTCTTCGCCAGCTCCCGGACGATCGCCGCCCCTTCGTCGGTGGAGATGTCCAGCTCGACCGACTTCTTGCCCCGGTTGGCGCACAGGAAATAGGCGGCGTCGCCCTTCGATCCGTCGGTCTTGGTCGTGAAAGGCGGCCCCCACGCACGGGTGTCGTCACCGACGCCGGGCCGTTCGATCTTGATCACCTCGGCCCCGAGGTCGGCCAGCATCTGGGTCGCCCACGGCCCCGCGAGGACGCGGCTGAGATCAAGGACGCGGACGCCGGAGAGAGGACCAGAGCTCATGGCGTCTGGTTAGCCGGTTCGGGCCCGCCCGGCAAAGCTCACAGGTTGATGACCTCGAAACCGTCCTCAGCCTCGAGCCGCTCGGCGAGGGCGGCGCGGTGACAGCCGGCGTGGTCGGCCTCGAAGCACAACAGGGCCGTCTTCCGTGCCTTCGCCAGATCGCGCAGCTGTTCGAAGGCCAGCTGCGAGGGAGGTTCGTGCATGTGTTCGGCGAAGATTTCGCGCATCTCGGACACATGTCCCTTGCGGGCGGCGTCGCGCCCGGCCTTGGGCGTGCCGAGCGGGCGCAGGTGGACGTAGTCGATCCCGGCGTCCTGCAGGCTGTTTCCCAGCACGGTCTTGGAAAAGCCGGCGCGGCGCGACGACGCCACGGCGCGCACGTCGGCCACGACCTCGACCCCGGCCGCCTTCAGCCGGTCGATGACGGCGGCCTGGGGCTCGCCCTCGTAGCCGATGGTGAAGAGTTTCATCGCCCGAACATGGGTCGCCCCCCCGGCGAGCGCCAGCACG
>JBBRFV010000079.1:0-8778 GCA_038241335.1 Caulobacterales bacterium
CTGATCGGCGGCCCGGGCGGGCGCGGCCAGGGCGCGGGCGACGACCTCGGTGTTCGACGCCTCCGGCCGGGCTGGGGGCGCGCAGGCGGTCAATGCGACGAGCGCGAGACCCAGGGCGAGGCAGGCGCGACGGTTAGGCTGGGGCTGGAACATGGGAACTCCCGGATGAAGACCCGACCAGTGTGGGGCGCGGCGCTCAGCGGCGTCGCACCTCGCCGGACGGGTCGTTTCAGGCGGCGGCTATAGCATGGCCCGGAACGGCTCCGTCATCGCAAACTCGCGCCTGGAAGCGACCTGCGGGCGGCGTGGGCCGCCCGCAGGTCCGTTTGGTCCTACCAGCTGACCTTCAGCTTGGCGCCGACCTGGTTGTCTTCCAGACGGTCGCTGAACACGCCGCGGTAGCCGGCCGACAGGGTGACGCCGTCGCCCATGCCAACTTCCAGGCCGAAGTCGGCGACGCCCGCCAGCGGCGGCGCCTCAGCGCCCTCCACCGTGAAGGTTCCGAACCCCGTCGGCGCGCCCGTGAAGCGCATGTCGCCGGTGGCCGCGCGATCGCCGGTCGTCGCCAGCACGCCCAGACCGCCGTAGATGCGGAAGTCCTGGCCGTCGACGCGGTAGTCCTGGGTTCCGCGCGCGCTGAGTTGCAAGGACTGCCAGTTGCGTTCCAGACCCGCGACCTGAAGCGACAGGCCGCCCGCGCCGGTTTCTGTGAAGCCGTCAACCGAGGCGTTGGACGCCGTGCCGATGACGCCGAGGGCGATGGTGCCGCCGTCCGACACCTGAAGGCGTCGAGCCACGCTGGCGGCGATCGACTGACCTTCGGTGTGGCTGCTGCCCACGGCGACGCCGCCGAAGGCGCCGACCTGCACGAGGCGTCGGCTGTCCAGTTCGCCGCCGAAGACGGTCGCGGTCACATTCGCGGCCCAGGCGCCGTCGTCGAAGGAGACATAACCGGCCGCATGCGTCAGATCGCTCTCGTAGTGGGAGGCACGGCTGGCGGCGTCGCCTTCCATGCGGCTGACGCCCGCGGCGCCGCCGGCGGTGACCGGACCGTTGCGAGCGCCATAGCCGCCCGCGAATCCGTTCAGACGGCTGTCGAGCGTGGCCTGGCCGGTCTTGCCCTCGAGCGTCTGGTCGCCCGAATAGGCCGAGACCCAGCCCCCCGCGCCTCGCGAGGCGGAGGCTGTCGGATCGAACGCCCCGATCACGTCGCCGAGCCGGTCCGCCGCATTGTCCCGCCCACCCGCGAAGCTCAGCTGGTCGACGAAGTTCAGGGCCTTCCCGCCTGCGTTGTCATTCGCACCACCGTCACGCACGGCGTTCAGGAACATATCGTTGGCGTTGAACAGGGAGGTGGTGATGTCCGCCTGGGCTTCGCCGCTCATGCTGTTGAAGGCCGCCTCGCGTTGTGAGGCGTTCAGCCCGGCCAGCACGCTGAGCACGCCGGCGAAGTCGTCCGAGGCGCCGAGCTGGCCGCCCGACAGGGCCTGGCCGACTGCCCGCTCGTTGGGGCTGCCGGCCGCGCCGGGGTCGAAATTGGTCAGCTCCCGGAGTTCCAGCACGGCGGCGTTGGGCGCGAGGTCGTAACGGACCCGCCAGAAGAGACCCGCCTGATCCGCGGCGGTGAAGCTGGCCCCGTTTGAGAAGGCGCCGACGACGCTGTTCGCTTGCAGGAACAGGTAGCGGGACGAGAAGTTGAAGTCCGTCGCCGCGCCCTGGAAGGTCGGCACAATCGTACCGCCCGTGAGGGTGGCCGTGCCGTTCACCCGGATCTGGTCGATCAGGTTTCCGCCCGAGTTTCCAAGGACGTCGAGCGCCAGCTTGCCGCCGGTCAGCGTCAGGCTGCCAGTGGTGAAGCCGCCGATGCCGTTCAGCTGGCCGGCCAGGCCCGGCGACAGGGTCGCGCCGTTCGACACGCTCAGGAAGCCGCCGATCGTGCCCGCGCCGGTCAGGCTGCCGCCCGACACCGACATGGAGCCGGTGGTGGAGCCCAGGAAGCGCAGCTCGCCGCCGGTATTGCTGATCGAGCCGATCGTGTGATCGCCCATCAGGGTGAAGACGCCGCCGGTGTGCGCCAGCCCGCCCGAGCCGCTGAGACGTCCGCCGAAGCCGGAGTCCACGCCGCCGAAGGTCAGACGACCGGCGCCGACATTGACGTCGCCGGAGCCGAACAGCGCCCCGATGCGCTCGTTGAAGCCGTTCAAATTGAACGTCGCGCCGGAGCTCACCGAGACCGTGGCGGTATCCGAGAGGCGTTCGGAGGCGCCCAGACGGAGTGAACCGGCCTGGATGGAAACGATATCAGAGGCCGAAAGGCCGTTGAGGGTGGAGGCGCCGCTGACGTTGAACAGGGTTCCGGCGCCGAGGTTGGCGTTCACCGTGCCGGCGTTGAGCTGGTACTGCCCGGCGGTCAACGTGCCCGTGCCGTTCAAGGCGCCGCCGAGGGCCAGAAGGCCGACGGTCTCGTTGAAGGTGTTCAGGTTCAAGGTTGCACCGGTGGCGACCTGCACCGTGGCGCTATCCGCCAGACGGTTCGCCGCGCCGAGGCTCAGCGTCCCGCCGTTGACGAGCACGGAAGCGGCCCCGGCCGTCCCGCTGAGGGTCGACGCCCCCGACAGCTGGAACAGGGTTCCGGCGCCGAGGTTGGCGTTCACGGCGGCGCCGGTGAGCTGATACTGGCTGGCCGTCAGCGTGCCCGTGCCCGCCAGTGTGCCGTTCAGCAGCGCCGTCCCGACCGTGTCGTTGAAGGCGTTGAGGTTCAGCGTTGCGCCGGAAGACACCGACACGGTCGCCGTATCGGCGAGACGGTTCGAGGCGCCCAGAGTCAGCGTGCCAGCCTGAGCCGACACGAGGCCAGCCCCGCTCACGCTATTCAGCGTCGAGACGCCGCCGACGTTGAACAGGTTGCCCGCCCCGAGGTTGGCGTTGATGGTCGCGCCATTGAGGTCGTACTCGCCGGCCGTCAGCGTGCCCGTACCGGCCAGCGTGCCGTTCAGCAGCGCCAGACCGACCGTGTCGTTGAAGGCGCCCAGGTTCAGCGTCGAACCTGCGCCGACCGACACGGTCGCCGCATCGGCCAGACGGTTGGAGGCGCCCAGCGTCAGTGTGCCTCCGATCAGGGCCACCTGCGTTGCGCCCGCCGTCCCGTTCAGGGTGGAGGCGCCCGACTGCTGGACCAACAGGCCATTGCCGAGGTTGGCGTTCGCCGTGCCGCCGAACAGGGTGTAGGTCCCCGCCGTCAGCGTGCCCGTTCCGGCCAGCGTTCCGGCCAGATTGATCGTCCCCACTGTATCGGTCTGGGCTCCCAGGCCCAGAACGGCGCCCGAGGCCACGGTCACAACGGCGGTGTCCGCCAACCGGTTCGAGGAACCCAGCGTCAGTGTACCCCCATCAACGAACACCTGGCTCGCCGCGGTCGTGCCGTACAGAGCGGTGGAACCGATGCTGACCAGGGTCCCGGCGCCGAGGTTGGCGTACACCGACGCGCCGTTCAGGCCGTACTGGCCCGCGGTCAGCGTGCCGCTTCCGAACAATGAGCCGTTCAGAGCCAGAGCGCCGATCGTGTCGTTGAAGGCGTTGAGGTTCAGCATGGAACCCGAAGCCACGGACACCATGGCCGTATCGGCCAGGCGGTTCGAGGCGCCGAGCGACAGGCTGCCGCCGTTCACGATCACCAGCCCGGCATCGACCGTTCCGTTCAGGGTGGTCGTACCCGCAATGGCGTTGAGCGTGCCCGTGCCCAGGTTGGCGTTGAAGTCAGCGCCGTAGCTGGTGTAGCCGTCGGCGGTAAGGGTTCCCGTGCCGTCCAGCCGGGTACCGGTGAAGAAGGTCGCGGTGGCTACGGTGTCGTTGAACACCCCCATGTCCACGACGCCGCCGAACGAGGCGGTCAGATTGGTCGCATCGGCAAGAACGTTCGCCGCGCCGAGGCGCAGCGTCGCCCCCGACGCCGTGGTCGCGCCGGTATAGGCGTTGGCGCCGCTCAGGATCAGCGTGCCTCCGCCCGTGACCACTAGGCCGCCGGAGCCGCCGATCACGCCCGCATAGTTGCTGGCGCCTGCGCCGCCGACGGTGAGGGTGTTGGCGCCCAGCGCCACCGAACCCGCACCGTTCAGGGCGGCGATCCGCTCGCCGGCGTTCAGTTGCAGTGCGCCTGGAGCGGCGATGGTCACCGCCACGGCGTCATTGATCGCCGAACCGCCAGTGGCGGCGAGAACGCCCGAGTTGATCGCCCAGTCCACCGTCGAGGCGTCCGTCCCGATCAGGGTGAACGTCCCTATCCCGCTCATGGTCCGGGATTCGAAGTTGAGCAGATTGCCGATATCGAAGCTCGACGAACCCGCGCCCGCCACGACGAAGGCGTCGAAGCCGTCCCCGCCGTCGATGAGCCCGGATGTCGCGGCGCCGCCATGCATGAAGAGGGTGTCGTCACCCCCGGCCAGCGAAAGTCCCCCGCTCAGCGTCGAACCGTCACGCAGGGTGACGGTGTCGACGAACGAGCCGACCGACAGGATCGCCGCGCTGGTGCCGCTGATCAATCCACCCGAAAGGTTGTCGACCGATCCTCCTCCGGCGAGGCGCACGCCCGCACCGTTTAGACCAGTGATTACGCCTGCGTTGGTCACGTCGGCCATCCCGGCCGCGCCGTTCACGCCATTGGACGCGCCGCGAAGCACGCCGTTCGCACGGTTATCGACACCGCCGCCGCTGGACAGAGCCAGGGCGGAACCGACGGTTCCGATCATCGACCCATCGTTGGTGACCGTGCCGCCCGCCGCGAGCACCGCTGCATTGCTGCCGGAGATCGAACCCGAGTTGGTGAGGGTCGAGTTTACGCCATCCAGCGAGACGCCGCGTTGTCCAGCCGTGATCGATCCTTGGTTGATGACGGAGGAGTTCGCCCCCGCCAGCTGGACGCCATAGCCGTTGACTGAGCCGACCGTTCCGGTCGCCCGGTTGATGACAGAGCCCGAGTTGTTGAAATAGACGGCGCTGTTTGTGTTGGTGTTGGAAATGGAGCCCGCGTTGTCCAGCGCGGAACCCGCGCCGAAGAATTGAACCGCCGACCCGGTGTTGGAGATGGAGCCGCCAGCCTGATTGTTCACCGAGCCGGACTGGTCGAAATAGACGCCCGAGAAGAGGCTTGCGCCGCTGATGACGCCGGCGTTGGTGACGCTGGACCCCGAAGCCATGAGCCGGATGATATTGCCGGTCGTGGCCGAAATGGTCGCGCCGCTGGCGTTGGTGACGCTTGTCACCGCAGTGGCGAGGACGCCGCTGACGCCGCTGATCGAGCCGCTATTGTTCAGTGATGCGGCGCCGGTGAACAGGACGCCCGTTCCGTTCACGCTCGAGACCGTACCGCCAGAAGCCACGTTCACGGCTGAGTTCAACCCGCCCGTGACCGCTGCGCCGTTGGCGACGCTGACGTTCGACAGGGTGGCGGTGGAGCCCGCGCCGACATTGACGCCCTGCGATGACGTGATCGCGCCGCTCAGGGTCACCACGCCGTTGACGCCGACCGAGCCGGTCCCGCTGATGGCGTTGGCGAAGTCGTGATTGTCGCCGCGAGCGAAGACCAGAGCCGCGTTGTTGGCCAGCACCAGCGAGCCGAGCACCGAACCAGCCGAGGCGCCGTCGCCGATCTGCAGCTTGCCGGCGTTGATGATCGTATCGCCGGTGTAGTCGTTCTGACCCGCGAGGATCAGCGTGCCGAGGTCGGTCTTGAGCAGGCCGCCGGCGCCCGTCAGCGCCGAGGCGATGGTGGCCGTCCAGGCGGCGCTCGGCGCCGTGCCGTCGCCGACCCGGATCGTCGTGTTGGCGTTCGCCATGGCGATCGCGTCGCCCTCGATGCGGTAGCCGTCGGCCGCGAACTGCATGCCGGTCACGGAAACCGCGCCCGCGCTATTATCGACGGTGACGACTCCGCCGGAACCCTGGAAGATGGCGAAGCCCGGTTGCGGCTCCATCGGGCCGTTGAACAGGCCGTTGGCGTCGGTCCATTGCGAGCCCGTAGCCGTCCAGACGCCGGAACCGCCGTTGACCGCGCCGTTGTCTTGCTGGCCGACGGCGCCGCCGTCCCAGAACAGCAGCTCCGTCGGGGCGTGGATGACGTTGACCTGGCCGGCGACCGAGGTCTGGACCTTCACGCGCTGTGCGCCGCCGGGTGTCGTGCCGATCAACAGACCATTGTCGGTCAGGAGGCCGCCGTAGGTCATCAGACCGTAGACGCCGAAGCCATAGGCGCCGGTGCTGGCGATGTTGAGCGTGCCGTCGAGGGTCAGGTTGCCGGTCACGGCGAACAGCGCCGCCCCGCCCGCGCCGCTGAAGGTCGCATTGAGGATGGAGCCGGACGAAAGGCCCAGCGAGCCCATGGTCAGGGTCGAACCCTGGGCGCCCGTCAGGACGCCGCCGTTCGCGATCGTGACCGCGCCCGTGATCGTGCCGCCGCCGCGCAGGTTGGCGCCGCTGGCGACGCTGGCGTCAGACTGAAGCGTGCCATTGACCACCAGAGAGCCGCCCTGGACCGAAGCGCCGCCCGAGAAGGCGCCGGTTCCGGTCAGGGTCAGGGTTCCCGACTGATGGGCGAAAGTCTCGAAATTGGCGAGGTTGGACAGATTGACCGAGGCGACACCGCCGCTGAGGTTGGAGGTGAAGCTGTCCGTGCCCGTTCCGGCGTCGATCAGGCCGCTGAAGGCGCCGCCCTGGTAGACGAAGCCGTCGGCGCCGGCGCCGAGGCTGGCGCTGGTCATCGAGCCGGCCGCCGCCAGCGTCAGATTGTCTGCGCCCGTGGAGGTCGAGGTGTACGCACCCCCAAGGGTGCCGGCGATGGTGGTCTGTACGCCGCCGGCGCCGGTCACCAGAATGGCGCCGGTCGTCGAACCTGCCCGAAGATCAATGATGGTCGCACCCGATCCGTCGACGAGGATGCCGCCCGAGCCCCCCGAAATCGTGCCCCCCGAAAGGTTGGTGATCGTGGTCAAGGCGGCGCCGGCGTTGCCGTTCTGGATGCCGAAGAAGCCCGCCCCGCCGGTGATCGCGCCGGAGTTGCTCACCGAGCCGCTCCCGCGAAGCGCCACGCCGGCGAATCCGGAGGCCGAGATCGATCCGGCGTTGGTCAGGTAAAGCGCCGCTGTGGAGGATATCCCATCTGATACCCCGGTAATCGTGCCGTTATTGATGAGAGTCAGCGCCGCGCCCGTATTGCGGATGCCCCAGGCGTTTGCTCCCGAACCCGTGATCGTCCCGCCGACGCTGTTGGTGAAGGTTCCGCCCTGGGTCAGCGTCATGCCGTGGCCGTTGCCGGCGCTGATCGTGCCGGCGTTGGAACCGCTGATCGCGCCGTTTGTCTGGACGCCGCCGAGCGTGCCGTAGATCGCGCCGCCGGTCTGGTTGTTCAGCGCCAGCGCGCCGTTCGCGGTGACGCCGTAGCCGCCGACGGTCTGCGTCCCCGCGGGGTTCCGGCCGATCGTCCCCGCATTGGTCACGGACACGGCCGAGGCCGAAGCACTCGACACGCCATTGCCCAGCAGGGTGTAAATATAGCCGCTAGAGAAGTTGGTGAGGGTCAGGCCGCCGGTGGTGTTCTCGACGCCATTGTAAACATCGCCGATGATCCGGCCGTAGTTATTCACCGTCAGATTGCCCGCAACGTCGTGGCGGACGCCCGCGTTGTATCCTTCGATCAGGGCGGTGCTGTTGCTGACCGAGCCGTTGGTGATGGTCGCGGTGTTGAATGCGCCGACCCCGGCGCCGATCGTGCCGTCGCCACCGGCGCCGATGTTGGTGATCGAGCCGAAGTTGTTGACGGTGTCGCCCGAACCCGAGGTCCAGACGCCCAGATACTGGCCGCCTTGGATCGAGCCGGTGGCGCCGACGCTCAGCGTCGTATTGCCGCCCGTCAGTGTCACGCCGCTGGCGTCGCCGCCGCTGCGAACGCCGCCATAGGTCCAGGAGCCCGAGGCGAGCACCAGCGCGCCGCCCGTGATGTTCCCGGTATAGGCGCCGCTGCCGGTCGCCAGCGTCAGCGTCTGGCCACCGGCGATGGTCGTGGCGCCCGTCCCGGTCAGGTTGGCGATCGTCTCCGAATTGGCGACCGTGAAGGCGCCCGGGGCGAGGACGTTGACCGTGCTGAGATCCGAGATCGCAGCGCCGTTCTGCACCACCAACGCACCGCCGGTGATGGCGGTCAGGCCGGTATAGGTGTTGACGCCGCTCAGCGTCAGCGTGCCCGCGCCCGTCTTGGTAAGACCGCCGCCGAGGGCGAGGCCGCCGGTGAAGGCGTAGTTCAGGTGCGTGCCATTGTGATCCAGCACATAGGCGGAAGTGTCGTTCTGGGCATTGTAACCGGACCCGCCCGTGTCTGTGCGGGCGTTGGAGGCCAGTTCGATGAAGCTGGATCCGTAACGGTCGTACCATGCCGTATCAGTGATGGTCGAAGTGCTCGTGCCGGCCGTTGAGGTTCGATAACTGCTCGCGGCTCCGCCGAACAGGAAGGCGGCGGCTTCCTGGCCGGTATAGGTCGGCGGGTTGGTCGACCAGCTCTGGCCCGAGGAAACGTTCCAGCTGCCAATGTAGGCGACCGGCGTCTGGTCGGTGATGCTGCCCGAGAATGTGGTCGAGGCGCCGTTGCCGCCGAGCGTGAGTGTGTTGGCGAGAATGCGGGCGACGCCGGCGCCGCTCAGGCCGCCGATCGTCTCGCTGTTCGCCAACTGAAGGGTGGCTCCGCTGGCGATGGTGACCGCGCTGGTGTCGCCGATCGCCGAGCCGCCGCTGGCG
>JBBRFV010000080.1:0-8775 GCA_038241335.1 Caulobacterales bacterium
CAGCCCTCTGGCGCGCAGGGTCAGAACGACCTCACGCAGGGTGCGGAAGGCGGCCTCCAACGGCTCCAGCGTCGTGATCTGGCTGCCGATGTGACTGGCCAGGCCGACCGGCGTCAGGTGCGGCGAGGCGGCGGCGCGGGCATAGAGGTCCAGCGCCTCCTCGACCGGCACCCCGAACTTGTCGGTCGCCCCGCCCGTGGTGATCCTGGCATGGCCCCCGGCGCCGATGTCGGGATTGACCCTGACCGCGATCGCCGGGGCGGCGCCCTTCGCCGCCGCAACGGCGATCAGTCGGTCCAGCTCGGCGCCGCTCTCTACGTTGATCTGGCGCACCCCGACGTCGATGGCGAAGGCCAGTTCGGCGTCGGTCTTGCCCACGCCCGAGAAGATGATCCGGTCGCCGGGGATACCGGCCGCCAGCGCGCGGCGGATCTCGCCCTCGGACACGGTGTCGGCGCCGCAGCCCAGCCGGGCCAGGGTGGCCAGCACCGACAGATTGGAGTTGGCCTTCACCGCAAAGGCGATCAGCGCCTCGCCGAGTGCGGGGCGATGCGCGGCGACCGCATCACGCAGCAGGCCGTAATGCCGCGTCAGGGTGGCTGAGGAATAGACATAGGCCGGCGTCCCGACCGCATCGGCGACCGCTTCCAGGGACACGCCCTCGGCGTGCAGCGCGCCATCGATCAGGTCGAAATGGTGCAAGGCTCAGCCGGGATTGTTGCCGGGCCCGTCGTAGGGGTTCGACGAGGGGCCGCCGTCAATCGGCATCTGGCGGTTGGGACGGTTGGCGGTGGCCGGCTCCGGCAGGTGGGGCGCATTGGCGTCGCGCATGCCCCGCTCCGTGTGTCTGGCCGGCGGCGCCTCAAGGTCGGCCATGCGGCCGCAGGCGGCGGCCGAAACGGCGATCAGGGCGGCGACGCCCAGCAAAACCAGCTTTTTCATCCCATTCCCCTACGCGAGACGCGTCTTCCAGTCGGCGATGCGCGCGCGGACCTGCTCCGGCGCCGTGCCTCCGAAACTCTGGCGGCTGGCGCAGGAAGCCTCAGGGGTGAGCACCTTGTATACCCCTTGCGTGATCCGCGGGTCCAAGGCCTGCATTTCTTCCAGCGGCAGTTGCGACAGGTCCACGCCCAGCGCCTCGGCCCGCTTGACCGCCGCGCCCGTCACATGGTGCGCCTTGCGGAACGGAAGGTTGAGCTCACGAACCAGCCAGTCGGCGAGGTCGGTGGCGGTCGAGAAGCCCGAACCGGCCGCCGCGCGCATCCGCTCCGTGTTCGGAATCAGGGCCGCAACCATGGCCGTCATGGCCCCCAGCGCCAGGGTCAGGGCGTCGAAGGCCTCGAACACCGGCGGCTTGTCCTCCTGCATGTCCTTGGAATAGGCCAGCGGCAGCCCCTTCATCACCGTCGACAGGGCGACCAGCGAGCCCATGATCCGGCCCGTCTTGGCCCGCACCAGTTCGGCGGCGTCGGGATTGCGCTTCTGCGGCATGATCGACGAACCTGTCGTCAGCTCGTCCGGCAGGCTGACGAAGCCGAACTGCGGCGTCATCCAGATGACGATCTCCTCCGCCAGCCGCGACAGGTGGCTGGCGCAGATCGAGGCGGCGGCGAGAGTCTCCAGCGCGAAATCGCGATCGGACACGGCGTCCAGGCTGTTGCGCATCGGGCGGTCGAAGCCGAGCTCGGCGGCGGTGGCGTGCCGGTCGATCGGGAAGGGCGATCCGGCCAGGGCGGCGGCGCCCAGGGGATTCTCATTCATACGGGTCCGGGCGTCGGCGAAGCGCGAGGCGTCGCGGCCGAACATCTCGACGTAGGCCATCAGGTGATGGCCGAAGGTCACCGGCTGGGCGGGCTGCAAGTGGGTGAAGCCGGGCATCAGGTCGCCTGCGTGCTGCTCCGCGCGGGCCAGCAGGGCCCGCTGCAGGCCCTTCAGCTGGTCGATCACCGCGTCGCAGGCGTCGCGCACCCAAAGCCGGAAATCGGTCGCCACCTGGTCGTTGCGGCTGCGCGCCGTATGCAAACGGCCGGACGGTTCGCCGACCAGCTCGGCCAGCCGCGCCTCGACGTTCATGTGGATGTCTTCATAGGCGTCGCGGAAGGGGAACGAGCCGTCGCGGATCTCGGCCTCGATGGCGTCGAGGCCGCCCAGAATGGCTTCGGCGTCGGCCTGTTCGATGATCTCCTGAGCCGCCAGCATGCGACAGTGGGCGCGCGACCCGGCCAGGTCCTGGGCCCAGAGGCGGCGGTCGACGCCGATGGAGACGTTGATCGCCTGCATGATGTCGGCCGGGCGGGCGGAGAAACGCCCACCCCACATGTCTTGACCTTGCGGCGCCGCATCGGCCTTAGTCTCGGGATGGTGAGGCGGACGGTCTGACATGAAGGGCTCGAGGGCGATCTGGGCGGTCGTGGGCGTGCTGCTGATCCTCATGATCGGCGGCGGGGCCTTGCTATACGCCAACCCGGGCCTGTCCCACAAAACGACCGCCCCCGTCGAGACCCGCAAGAGCGCCCTGTCCCGCTTCGCGGTCGGTTCGCTGGCTCGGCTGGAGACGCCGGCGGCCCTGACTCCCGCCCCGGCCTACGTTTTCAGGACCCGCGAAGGCGCGGACGCCCGGTTCGCCGACTTCCGCGGCAAGGTGGTGGTGGTCAACCTCTGGGCCATGTGGTGCGCCCCGTGCCGTACCGAGATGCCGACCCTGGCCCGGCTGGCCCAGACCTATCAGGGCCGCGACCTGATGGTCCTGCCGATCAATGTCGACGCCGAGCCTGACAAGATCGCCGACGCGAAGAGCTTCATCGACGTCCACGAGCCCCTGCCGCTGTACAGCGACCCGCGCTTCCAGTTGCCGTTCGAATTCCCGGGCAAGGGCAAGATGCCCCAGACGATACTGCTGGACCGCCAAGGCCGCGTCCGCGCCGCCTTCGCCGGCGAGGCCGACTGGTCCAGCCCCGAGGCGCGGGCCCTGATCGACGCGCTTCTGGCCGAGCCCGCCTGACTGCGTTTTATCGCCATTAACCGTCGCCTTTCGACCTTCCCTTAACCGCGATCGGCGAAGATGCGCTCCGATGAGCGTGGGCGAGGTCCGCCCGACGCGCAGATGGACGGACGGGACATGGGCCTCAAGACCCTGATCGGGCGGGTGCTGGACGGCGCGGGGCGGCTGGCCCGCCGCATGCGCGACGACGCCCGCGGCAACGTCGCCATGATGTTCGGCCTGACCCTGCCGGTGCTGGTCCTGATGACGGTGGGCGGGGTGGACATCCACCGCGCCTCGACCGTGCGCGTGAACCTGCAGGACGCGCTGGACGCCGCCACCCTGGCCGCCGCCCGCTCGCCCTATACGACCAACACCGACATCCAGCGGGTCGGCCTGGCCGCGCTCAAGGCCAACCTCAAGGCCTATCCCGACATCATTCTCGAGGAAGCCTCCACCACGTTCGCGCTCAACAGCGACGACGTCGTCATCGCCAGCTCCAAGGTCGATGTGAAGACCCTGGTGGCCAACATCTTCCTGCCCCCCTACGGCTAATTCATGGAGGACTACCTGCCGGTCGGCGCTCATTCCGAGGTCAACCGGTCGTCGCGGAACATCGAGGTTTCGCTGGCGCTGGACATGTCTGGCTCCATGAGCGGCCAGAAGCTTCTGGATCTGAAGTCCGCCGCCAAGGACCTGGTCGATCTGATCGTCCAGCCGGTCCAGACGCCCTACTATTCCAAGGTCGCCCTGGTGCCATGGTCCTATTCGGTCAATCCCGGGAGCTATCTGAACGCCGTGCGGGGCGCAGTCACCGGCTCGACCAACATCACCGGCGCGGTGATCAATCTGACCGGCACGCCAAAAACAATCACCGCGGCCACCAAGGCCCGGCCGGTCGTGATTACCGCGAACGGGCACGGCTTCGCCAACAACGATGTGGTCTGGATTTCCGGTGTCTCCGGCATGACCCAGCTCAACAACAAGCCGTACATGGTCAAGAACAAGACCACCAACACCTTCGAACTCTACATGCTCGACGGCACGACGAGGGTGGACGGCCGGACCTACGGCACCCATTCGGGCGGCACGGGCCGGGTTCAGAAATGCCAGAACAACGACTGTTCGATCACCATCACTTCGGCCAACCATGGGCTGACCACCAACGACTATGTCTACATCACCGGCGTTGGGGGCATGACCCAAATCAATGATCAGAGCTACCTGGTCGGCAACGTCGCGACCAACACCTTCACCATCGACCCGAGCACGGCCTCACTCTCTCCGTACACATCGGGCGGCAAGTCCTGGTGCGCCCAGCAGGGCTGCACCTATTTCGCCTTCGAAAACGCCGACGGGGATTTGGCCACCCATATGATCAGCCCCTGCGTCACCGAACGAACGGGCAGCGAGGCCTATACCGACGCGGCCACGACCTTTTCCGCCCGGGTCGGACGCCACTATCCGGACATCGGCGGCGGATGCCTGGGGAGTACGATCCAGCCGCTGTCGAACAGCATCAGCGGGATCAAGACCAACATCGACGCTCTGAGTGTGAGCGGCTCGACGGCCGGCCAGATCGGCATCGCCTGGGGCTGGTATATGGTGTCGCCGAATTTCGGCTCGCTCTGGCCGTCCTCGGCCGGCGCCGCCTACAACACCGCCAAAACGCTGAAGGCCGTGATCATCATGACCGACGGCGAGTTCAACGCCCCCTATTGCAAGGGCGTGATCGCCGCCGGCTACAACGCGGCCAGCTCGGCCAGCATCAACTGCGCCCCGGACAATGGCGAACCCTATGCCCAGAGCCGGGCCCTGTGCGACGCGATGAAGGCCCAGGGCATCGTCGTCTACACCGTCGGTTTCCAGATCACGGCGGGAGCAGAGTCGGAAACCCTGCTGAAATACTGCGCCTCGACGACCAGCGGCTTCTACAACGCCGGCAGCGGGACCGCGCTGTCCGAGGCTTTCGCCGCGATCGGCCGGGACATCACCCAGCTGCGAATATCCAGGTAGTGCCGCGGGCGGGCCGCAGCCCGCCACCCCGGCGAATAGGCGGGCTCAGCGCCCTCAGATCAGCCGGATTTCCTTCAGCCGCTGGGTCAGGAAGTCCTCGGCCATCAGCGGCTGGCCCGCATAACGATCCGGGTTGTCCGGCGTGATCGTCGACGGCAGGGTCTCGATCATGAAATCCGGATTGAAATGCAGGAAGAAGGGCGTCGAGTAGCGGGCGAAGCTGGCCCGCTCGGGCGCCGGATTGATGACCCGGTGGCTGGTTGACGGCAGGACGTGGTTGGTCAGCCGCTGCAGCATGTCGCCGATATTGACCACCAGCGCGCCCGGCGGCGGCGCGATGTCCAGCCATTCGCCGTCGGCGTCTTTCAACTGCAGTCCGGCCTCCTCTGCGCCGAGCAGCAGGGTGATGACATTGATGTCCTCATGCGCCCCGGCGCGCACGCCCGACGCCCCCGCCGCGACCGGCGGATAATGCAGCATCCTCAGGATGCTGTTGCCCATCTCGACCTTGTCCTCGAAGAAGGCGTCACCCAGCTTCAGATAGCGGGCGATAGCGCGCAGGATTTTGCCGCCCAGCGCGTCCATGGCGGCGAACATGCCGTACAGGTGCTGCTGGAAGCCTTCGACCTCAGTCGGCCAGACGTTGTCGCGCATGTATTTGCGATAGGGGTGGCCGACCGGCAGCTCGCGGCCGACGTTCCAGAATTCCTTCAGGTCGACGGTTTTGGCGTCCTTGGCCGCCTCGACGCCGAACGGGGTGAGGCCGCGGGCGCCGCCCGTGCCGGGCTGATGGTACTGGCGTTTTGTCTCTTCCGGCAGGGCGAAGAAGGCCTTGGAGTCGTCGATGGCGGACTGGATCACAGCCTCGTCCAGCCCGTGGTCGGCGATGACCGCGAAGCCGTAGCGCTTGAAGGAGGCGCCGAGCTTGTCGGCGAAGGCCTGGAAGTCGGTGTCGTACAGGGTCATCGACACGGGCTCGATCGAGCGGCGGACGGTGGATGGTGTCTGGGTCGCGGTCACGGGCGGAACCTTGTGAGGGACGGGGGCGGTTTCATACGCCCTGCCGACCAGACTTGGCAAAACCTCGTCGCTGGCGGGACGAATCGAAGCGCAGGGCGTTCATGTCCGGTACAGGGGAACCTTGGCAGTAATCGTCGCGTTTCCTCCCAAACCTCCGCTGCTTCAAAGGACATCACCATGCAAGCCAAGGCCTTCCTCGTCGGCGCGAGCATCGCGGCCCTGCTGGGCTCGACCGCCTGCACCACCACCGATCCCTACAGTTCGGCCCCGCGCCGCAACAACACCGGCACCGGCGTCATCGCCGGCGCGCTGGGCGGCGCCCTGCTGGGCTATCTGACCAACACCTCCAACTCCGAACAGGGCCGCAAGAACGCTCTGATCGGGGCCGGCATCGGCGCTCTCGGCGGCGCGGCCGTCGGATCCTATATGGATCGCCAGCAGCGCGAGCTGGAGGCCCAGCTGTCGGGCAGCGGCGTCGGCGTCGCGCGTCAGGGCGATAATCTGGTCCTGCGCATGCCGTCGGACGTCACCTTCGCTTCCAACCAGGCGACCATCAACACGCGCTTCGACGCCACTCTCGACGACGTCGCCGCGGTGCTGAACCGCTACGACCAGTCGACGATCGACATCGTGGGTCACGCCGACTCTGATGGCGCGGACGCCTACAACCTCGATTTGTCGCGCCGCCGGGCTTCGTCGGTGGCCCAGTATCTGGTCGGCCGCAGCGTCTTGGCTGACCGACTCTTCGTCGACGGCCGCGGGGAAAGCGAGCCGGTGGCCTCCAACGCCACGGCCGAAGGCAAGGCCGAGAACCGTCGGGTCGAGATCCTGATCCGTCCGTTCCGCGGCTGATCGGTCTCCATCACGCTGGACCAGGAAGGGGCGGAGCTGAGGGCTCCGCCCCTTTTTTGTCGCCGGACACCGTTCCGTGACTTGCGGACCCCGCCCGCGAATGCTGGATACAGCCTGTCGTTCGACTCGGGGAAGACGCGTGCGTCCGGATCATCAGGAATTCGCCGAAGGCCTGAAGATGGCCGCCGTGGCCGCCATCTCGGCCGTGCTGACGGCGACCGTCGTCATCGGCGCCGGCCGCGCGGTCCTGCACAAGCCGGGAACCGCCGTCGCGGCTGAACGTCCCGACCTGATCCGCGTCGCGGCCCGGTAGAACCCTGATTCAGGCCCGGCCGATCGAGGCGTAGCGGAAGCCGCGCGCGCGCATGTCGTCGGGGCGATAGATGTTCCTCAGATCCACCATCACCGGCTGACGCAGCAACAGCTTGATCCGATCGAGGTCCAGCGCCCGGAACTGATCCCATTCGGTCAGGATGACGACCGCGTCCGCGCCGGCGACCGCATCATAGGGGCCGTCCTTGAACACCACCCCGTCCAGCAACCTGGCGGCCTCTTGCATGCCTTCTGGATCAAAGGCCTGGACCGTCGCGCCCATGGCGATCAGGGCCGGCGCCACGTCCAGGGACGGCGCGTCGCGCATGTCGTCGGTGTTGGGCTTGAAGGTCAGGCCCAGCAGCGCCACCGTCTTGCCCTTGAGATCGCCGCCCAAGGCAGCGGCCACCTTGCCGGCCATGGCCTTCTTGCGCGCGTCATTGATGGCGACGGTCGTTTCGATCAGCCGCACCGGCGCGCCGGCGTCGATCGCCGTCCGCACCAGGGCCAGGGTGTCCTTGGGAAAGCACGAGCCGCCGTAGCCCGGACCGGCGTGCAGGAATTTTCCGCCGATCCGCTTGTCGAGGCCGATGCCGCGCGCGACCTGCTGCACGTCGGCGCCGACGGCCTCACACAGGTCCGCCATCTCGTTGATGAAGGTGATCTTCATGGCGAGGAAGGCGTTGGCCGCGTATTTGGTCAGCTCCGAAGTCCGTCGCCCGGTGAACAGGACCGGCGTCTCGTTCAGGTTCAGCGGGCGATACAGCTCGCGCATCACCTCCTGGGCCCGGGCGTCCTCGCAACCGACCACGATCCGGTCCGGCCGTTTGAAGTCCTCGATCGCCGCGCCTTCGCGCAGGAATTCCGGATTGGACACGACGGCGAATTCGGCCTCGGGCCGGCGCTCGCGGATGATGCGTTCGATCTCGTCGCCGGTGCCGACCGGCACGGTCGATTTGGTCACCACGACGGTGAAGCCCTCGATCAGGCCGGCGATCTCCTCGGCGGCGGCGTAGACGAAGGACAGGTCAACGTGGCCGTCGCCACGGCGCGACGGCGTGCCGACGGCGATGAAGACCGCGTCGGCGCCGCGAATGGCCTCGGCCCCGTCAAGGGCGAAACTCAGGCGGCCGCCGCGGACGTTTGAGGCGACCAGATCGTCGAGACCGGGCTCGAAGATGGGAATTTCACCCCGCTTCAGCTTGTCGATCTTGGACGGATCCTTGTCGACGCAGGTCACGTCATGGCCGAAATCGGCGAAACAGGCCCCCGACACCAGGCCCACATAGCCCGTTCCGATCATCGCCACGCGCATTCTGGATCACCCTTCGACAGCGTCGCCGAAATAGCGAGCGAGGCGTCCTTTGGCCACCCCCGCAGGCTGCACAAAGCAAAACCGCCAGCCCCTTTCGGGACCGGCGGCTCTGCAGCATCGACTTCGTGGGACCCGAAGGCCTTAGAAGTTGATGTCGATGGTGGCGCGGCGGTTGAGCGGTTCACGCACACCGTCGGCGGTCGCACGGGCGAGGTCGGTTTCGCCCTTGCCGTCCAGGGTGATCACGCCGCCGTTGACGCCGTTGGCGACCATGGCGTCA
>JBBRFV010000081.1:0-8688 GCA_038241335.1 Caulobacterales bacterium
CCGTGGGCGAGAGCCAGCTGACGGTCTCGGCCGAGAAGATGGTGCGGTTGCGCCTGATCTCACGCGCACAGGCCACCGGGCACGCGCTGACCGCGCGCATCTCGGTGCGGGCCGGGGCGAGGCTGCTGCTGCTGGAAACCCACGAGGGTCACGGCGCGGCCTATGTCGCTCACAACCGGCTGGAACTGGACGTCGCCAAAGGCGCCGCGGTGACCCGGCTGGTCCTGACCGATGAACCGGAGGACGCGATCTCGATCACCCAGGCGCAGGTGCGCGTCGAGGCCGGCGGCGTCTATCGCCAGACCATACTGACCACCGGCGCGAAGCTGCAACGCCAGGAAACGCTGGTCGTGCATCGGGCGCAGGGCGCCGACGTCCGCCTGGACGGCCTCTACGTCCTGTCCGGCGGCCGCCACGCCGACCTGACGACCGTGGTCGATCACACCGGACCCGACGGCAAGACCTCGCAACTGACCAAGGGCGTCGTCCGCGACGCCGCGCGCGGCGTGTTCCAGGGCAAGATCGTGGTCGAGCGCGGGGCCGACGGCACCGATGCGCGGATGGGGCATCACGCCCTGATCCTGGGCGAGCGGGCCGAGGTGGACGCCAAGCCGGAGCTGGTCATCTACGCCGACGATGTGCAGTGCGCGCACGGCAATACGGTCGGCAATCTGGATGAGGCGGCCCTGTTCTACCTGCAGCAGCGCGGCATTCCGGCCGATGAGGCGCGGGCGCTGCTGACGCAGGCCTTCCTGATCGAGGTGGTCGACCGGATCGAGCACGAGGGCGCGAGAGAGGTGGTGCGGGAATGGCTGACGGCGCGCCTGTGAAAAATCCTCACCCATCGGGGGAGGGGGACCACCCGAAGGGTGGTGGAGGGGGCACGCCCCCGACACTGTCGATGGGTCAGGCCCCCTCCCTCACGGCGCCAGCGCGCCGCTCCACCTCCCCCGAGGGGGGAGAACTGTTTGACGCCTACGCCGCCCGCGCCCAGTTCCCCATCCTGTCGCGGACGGTGAACGGCAAGCCGCTGGTCTATCTGGACTCGGCCGCCTCGGCGCAGAAGCCGCGCGCGGTGATCGACGCCATGACCGGGGCGATGGAGGGTTCCTACGCCAACGTCCACCGCGGCCTGCACACCCTCGCCAACGAGACCACCGAGGCCTTCGAGGCGGCGCGTGAGAGCGTGGCGCGGTTCCTCAACGCGGAGACACCGTCGAACATCGTCTGGACCAAGGGCGGGACCGAGGCGATCAACCTCGTCGCATCGGGGCTCGGCCAGTCCATCCAGCCGGGCGACGAGATCATCGTCAGCCAGATGGAGCACCACTCCAACATCGTGCCCTGGCACCTGCTGCGCGAGCGCTATGGGGCGGTGCTGAAATGGATCCCTGTGCTGGACGACGGGTCGCTGGACATGGCGGCCTATGTCGACCTCCTCGGATCGCGCACCCGGATGGTCGCGGTCACCCACATGTCGAACGTGCTGGGGACCGTCAATCCGGTCCAGGCCATCACCGAGATGGCGCACGCCGTCGGCGCCCGGGTGCTGATCGACGGCTGCCAGGGCGCGGTTCACGCCGCCCCGGACGTTCAGGCCATCGGCTGCGACTTCTACGTCTTCACCGGGCACAAGCTGTTCGGTCCGACCGGTATCGGCGCCCTGTACGGGACCGCCGGGGCGCTGGACGCCCTGCCGCCGTATCAGGGCGGCGGCGAGATGATCGAAACGGTCACCATGGAGCGCGTGACCTATGCGAAGCCGCCCCACCGTTTCGAGGCCGGCACGCCTCCCATTCTCGAGGCCATCGGCCTGGGTGCGGCGATTGAATGGTTGAAGCCGTTCAACAGCGCCATGATCCGCAGCCACGAGCATGCCCTGCTTTCCCATGTTCGCGACCGGCTGGCGGGCCTCAACTGGCTGACCGAGATCGGCACGGCGGAAGGCAAGGGGAGCATCTTCACCTTCACCGTCGACGGCGCCCACGCCCACGACATCGCCCAGGTGATGGATCGCTACGGCGTCGCCCTGCGCGCCGGCCTGCACTGCGCCGAGCCGCTGGCCAAACGTTTCGGTCTGACGTCGAGCGCGCGGGCCAGCTTCGCCCTATATAACACTCTCGAGGACGCCGACGCCTTCGCCGACGCCCTGATCAAGGCCCGTGAGTTCTTCGCATGACGTCCGACACTGCCCATACCCCTAACGACGCCGCCTTCGCCGAGGCGTGGGATGCGCCCCAGAAAGGCGCGCTGGACCAGGGCGAGATCGACCGGATGACGGACGACATCATCACCGCGCTGAAGACCGTGTTCGACCCCGAAATCCCGGTCGACATCTACGAGTTGGGCCTGATCTACAAGGTCGACCTGTCCGACGACCGCGACGTGGCCGTCGAGATGACCCTGACCGCGCCGGGCTGTCCGGTGGCCGGCGAGATGCCGATCTGGGTCGAGGAGGCGGTGAAGAAGGTCGAGGGCGTGCGGTCGGCCAAGGCCGCGCTGGTCTTCGACCCGCCGTGGGATCCGTCGAAGATGAGCGATGAAGCCAAGCTCGCCCTGAACATGTTCTGAGGACGCCATGACCGAGCTTCAGACCACCCCCCGACCGCGCCGCCCCCGACCCAAGGCCGTCAGCCTGACGGACGCCGCCGCCGGGCGGGTGCGCGACATCATGGCCCAGCCCAGAAAGGATGGGGCGGAACAGCCCTATGTGGCCCTGCGCGTCGGGGTGAAGAACGGCGGCTGCGCGGGTCAGGAATACACCTTCGCCTACGCCGAGACGATCGAGCCGTTGGACGAGGTGGTCGAGGACAAGGGCGTCACCATCCTGATCGACCCCAAGGCCATCCTGTTCCTGATCGGCTCCGAGATCGACTACGAGACCACGAAGCTGGCCTCGAAATTCGTCTTCCGCAATCCGAACCAGACCGACGCCTGCGGCTGCGGCGAGAGCGTCACCATCATCCCGGCCGCCGCTCTGGAGGCCTGACAGGTGGCCTATGACCGGGCCTTCGGAGACTGGGTCCGCGAGCATTTCGCTGACCTGGGGCCGCTGCAGATCAAGCCGATGTTCGGCGCGGCCGCCGTCTATGCCGACGGCCTGATCTGGGCGCTTCTGGACGACGGCCTGGTGTGGCTGAAGACCGATGCGGACAACGAGGCCGCCTTGCGCGACGCCGGTTCGCGCCAATTCACCTTTCCGATGAAGGACGGCCGGGAGATGACCATGGCCTACTGGAGTCTGCCTGACACCGCCGCTGACGACAGCGATGAGGCGGTGACCTGGGCTCGCGCCTCCATCGCCGCGGCCCGGCGCAAGGCAGCCGCCAAGTCGGTACGCAAGACTAGGACGTAGTCGGCGCCTTGCGGGCCGCCCGCGCCGCCTCGTCCGGCGCCAGCACGCGCACCGCCGGCGTGACCACCCCGCCCGTCGCTTCGGCGATCAGTTCAGCGGTGCGGTCCTCGACTGCCGCTTCCAGCCTGGCCAGGAATTCGTTCTTGGGCAGGCCGGTGGGGATCGGGTCGAGGAACTCCAGCGTCGCCGTGCCCGCATGCTTGCGATAGGCGTCCCGCGGCCAGAACAGGCCCAGGTTGGTGGCTAGGGGCACGACCGGCATGTTGAAGTCGCGGTACATATGCCAGACGCCCGACCGGTAGCGGAATTTTTCGCCGGTCCTGGCCAGATTGCCTTCCGGATATATCAGGATCCGCCGGCCCTCGGCGTGGGCGTCGGCGGCGCGCGTCTTCAGGGCCTCGCGCGCTTCGCGGCCGCCGCAATTGTTGACCACGATGGCGCCCAGCTTGCGCAGCACCGTGCCCAGCAGCGGGAATTTCTCGAGGTGGTCGCCGGTGACAAAGGCCAGGTCCTCGAACCGGTCATAGGTGGCGAAGCCGTCGCCCCAGCTCTGGTGTTTGGAGGCGATGATGAAGCCGCCGGCGGGCAGGCGGTCCTCGCCGCGATACTGGATGCGGATGCCGGCCAGCAGGCGCATGGCCTGCACCATGCGCCTGACATAGCGGCGGATGATCCAGCCGGTGGCGCCGCGACCCGGGGCCAGCGCCGCGACGCAGGCCGCCAGCGTATAGGCGATGGAGAGGAGCCAGTAGGCGACGGCGAAGGCGAAACTACGCATGGCGCGACTATGGCGCGATTTGCCGCCCCGCCAAGTCTCAGGCGGCCTGGTCGAGCCGATCGGCGCAGGTCACCTTGTTCCGGCCGCCGCGCTTGGAGGCGTACAGCGCCGCGTCCGCCCGCTCCAGCAGCAGGGAGGCGGTGTCGCCGGGCCGGAAGCGCGCGAAACCGGCCGAGATGGTCACCGCGCCCAGTTCGTCGCTGGTCGAACGACGGCGCAGCGAGCGGGAGCCGATCTCCTTGCGGATGGCGTTGAGGGCCGTTTCGACCGACTCGCCGCTTTCCTCGGGGAAGATCATCGCGAATTCCTCGCCGCCGTAGCGGGCGGCGATGCGGGGCGCGCGGGCCACCCGGGCCATAACGCTGGCGACATAGCGCAGCACCTGATCGCCCGTCTGGTGACCCCAGGTGTCGTTGAAGCGCTTGAAATGGTCGATGTCGATGACCGCGAGGGTCAGGGCACTACCGGCCTGTTCGGCCAGAACGCATGCCTCTTCGAGGTGTTCGTCGAACGCCTTGCGGTTGGCCAGATTGGTCAGGGCGTCGGTCATTGCATCGCGGCGCACCTGTTCGAGATGGTCGCGCAGGCGGGCGACCTCCTTGGTCGAGGCGTCGAGGCGTTTCTCCAGCGTTTCGTTGTCGCGCTGGACGCGGCGGGTGGCCGTGGCCAGGCCGGTGACGATGACCTGCAAGGTCTCGCCCCCGTCGGCCGATTCGATGCTCGATGCCGCGCCTTCCAGGGTCTTGCCGAAGGCGGCCTGGGTCTTGTGGGCGCGTGAGATGGCGTCGGCGACGCTGGACAGCTCGCGGTCCAGCACCCGGCCGGCGTCGCGGATTTCCTCGGTCAGCCGACCGCGGGGCAGATATTCCGCCGCCAGCATGTCGGCCGTGGCCTCGGTGAAGGGCTCCTCGGCCGCTAGGATGCGCTGGATTTCACGACCCAGCGGCCCCTCGGGATCGCCCAGGTAGTGCAGCCAGAGTTCGAAATTCAACGGAGTCGGCCAGACGCCGGCGGCCTCCATCTGGTCGATGACGCGGCGCGACAGGACGTAGGCTTCCGGTCCCCTGAGGGTGGTTTCGACCTCGGCCGCCATGCGCGCTCCCCGACGCTCCGCATTCGGCGGGCGTTTCGTAGCGGCAAGCTAGATCATCGTTCGGTAACGCCGGGTTAAATCCGCCGGGACGGCGGCGGAGTCACCCGTAATTTCAACCCTTCAGGGATACGGCGCGGCGCAGGAAGGCCGGAACGTCGGCTTCGCCGAAGGGGCGGCCGTTGGAGCGCACCGGTTCGGCCTCGTTGTCGCCGCCGCGGCGGTCCGCCTGGCGCAGCTTCGGCTCCTGACGGGGACGGGCGGCCGGGGCGGGCGCGGCGGTTTCGACAACCGGGGCTCCCGCCTTCATCGGAGCCGGCGCTTCCGCTTCCTCGGGCGCTGCAGCGGCCGGAGTCTGGGCGGCGGGCGTCCGACCGGTCGAGCGACGCCCGCGCGAGCGCCGGGCCGGAGCGGGCGCGTCGTCGGCGCCGGGCGCCGGCGCTTCGGCGGCGACGGAGGTTTCGACAACGGCTTCAGCTGCTTCAGCGACCGGGGCGGTGTCCGGTTGCGAACGACCGCGGCCGCGCTCGGCGCGACCCCGGGCGGGTTTGTCGTTGCGACCGGCGTCGCGGCGCGGCTGGTCCTTGATGGCCGAGAAATCGACGCCGTCCAGGGTCAGTTCGACCGGGTCCATCTTGATCAGCTTCAGCACCTTGTCGAGTGCGCGCTCGTCGGCGGGCGTCACGATCATGAAGGCCTGGCCGGACTTGCCGGCGCGGCCGGTGCGGCCGATGCGGTGAACATAGTCGTCCGCATGGTGCGAGACGTCGTAGTTGAAGACGTGGCTGACATCCGGGATGTCCAGGCCGCGCGCGGCGACATCCGAGGCCACCAGGATCTTCAGCGCGCCGGAGCGGAAGTCCGCCAGCGTTTTCATGCGCAGCGACTGGTCCAGGTCGCCGTGGATCGGCGCGGCGTCGAAACCGTGCTGCTTCAGCGACTTGGCGACGACGTCGACTTCGGATTTGCGATTGCAGAAGACGATGCCGTTCCTGACGTCGTCGCGGCTCATCAGGGCGCGCAGGGCGGTGCGCTTGGCCTTGGGGTCCGAGGAGGGGATGCGCACCAGATACTGGGTGATGGTGTCGGCCGTCATGGCCGGGCGCGAGGCCTCGATCCGGGTCGGATCCTTGAGGAACTGGGTGGTCAGACGGGTGATTTCGGGCGGCATGGTCGCCGAGAAGAACAGGGTCTGGCGCTTGGGCGGCGTCATCTTGAAGATGCGCTCGATGTCCGGGATGAAGCCCATGTCGAGCATTCGGTCGGCTTCGTCGATGACCATCATCTCGACGCCGGTCAGCAGGATCTTGCCGCGTTCGAACAGGTCGAGCAGCCGGCCGGGGGTGGCGATCAGAACGTCGACGCCCTTGTTCAGGGCCGCGACCTGGTCGCCCATGGAGACGCCGCCGATCAGCAGCGCCCAGCTCAGCTTGGTGCCCTTGGCGTAGCGTTCGAAGGCGGAGGCGACCTGATCGGCCAGTTCGCGGGTCGGCTCGATGACCAGGGCGCGCGGCATGCGGGCTCGCGCGCGGCCGGACGACAGCCGGTCGATCATCGGCAGGGTGAAGGCGGCGGTCTTGCCGGTGCCGGTCTGGGCAATGCCCAGAACGTCGCGGCCGGACAGGGCCACCGGAATGGCCTGGGCCTGGATGGGGGTGGCGGTCGTGTAGCCGGTGTCGGCGACCGCTTGCAGGGTCGTGGGCGAAAGGCCCAGCTGGTTGAATTCGGTCATGGGTCCTTGGGACAATGAGGAGACGCGTCGCGAGGGTTGCGAGGGGGCGTCACAGAGATGCGCGGAACCGCCCGAAGCCCTGGGCGAGCGGGCGGCGCGAATTCGCCTTCCTGTCCCGTAGTACCGCCGCATATAGATATCCCTGCGCCTCAGTCAAGTATTCGCACGCCGCGCGAAGGGGTTGGCATTTCCTAACAGATTGTTAATAGTCCGGCTTCGGGATGGATTCAGTGAGGGGTGGTCGATGCTGCGCGTTCTCGCGGTGACGACGGTTGTGGCCGGGTGCCTGTTGGCCGGGCCGGGCAAGGCCGACATCAACGACGTATTCGGAAACACGGTTGTCTCCCGGTATTCCGACGGCGGCTGGGTGAAACACTGGTTCAATCCGGACGGCACCTACACCGCCCAGTTCTCCGACGGTCGCCACCTGAGTGCTCGCTGGTCCGTCGAGGGACGGCGCATCTGCCTCAGCCACATGCGGCCCAATATGTTCGTTTCGCGCTTCTGCACCCCGCTGATCGACGCCAGCGTCGGCGAGTCATGGCAATCGCGGGATCCGCTGGGCCGTCGCGTCCAGAACGTGCTTCTGGCCGGCCGCGAATAGACGGACCTCGCCTGCGGGTTGCGAGCGCTGGCCACGGCGGCGCGGCTCTCTAGCGTCAAATCGTAACCGCCGTGGGAGGGCAGGTGCGTCTCTTCCTGATCTGTGCGGTGGTCCTTTTCGGCCTCTGGCTACCCCAGCCCACCGCGGGCGGCGCGCCGCCTCCCGGCCTGCCGGTCGCGCTCGCAGCGGGTCAGGTGGTGCTGCCGGGCACGCCCGGCCGCTACGGCAGGCTGCAGCATCTGCGCACGCCCCTGCCGCCCCGCGCCATCGCCCTGACCTTTGACGATGGTCCGGACGCTGCGGGCTCCGGCCAGGTGCTGGACATCCTCGACCGCAAGGGAATCAAGGCGACCTTCTTCCTGGTCGGCACATACGTTCAGACGCGGCCCGATCTGGTTCGCGAGGTCGTGCGCCGGGGCCACAATGTCGGCGACCACAGCTGGTCGCATCCGATCCACCTGCGTTCCTGGTCGCAGGAGGCCCAGGTGCGCGAGGCGCGGCGTGGTTTCGAGGCGCTCGACGCGGCCCTTGCCGACGCCCCGCCCGAAGAGCGTGCCCGGCTGGAGCCCTTCTTCCGCTTTCCGGGCCTCAACGAGAGCGCCTTCCTGGCCCGGTGGCTGGCCGATCGCGGCGTGATCGTGGTCTCGGCTGAGGCGGGGAGCGACGACTGGCGCGGCTATTCGGCGGCGACCATCACCCGGCGCACCCTGGCGGCGATGGAGGAGTCCAACGGCGGCGTCCTGATCCTGCACGAGACCCGGCCGCAGATGATTCTGGCTCTGCCGGGCCTGATCGACGCTTTGCGGGCGCGGGGCTTCACCTTCGTGCAGATCACCGCCGGACCCGACGGACGCATGCGCGCGATCGACGCCGAAGACCCGGTGTTCAGACGCTGACGATGTGAGGAACGCCGGATCCCTCCGGCGGGGCTGCGCCATTCCCTGACTGAACCATCAGAGGGAATGGCGCGAGTGACGGGACTCGAACCCGCGACCTCCGGCGTGACAGGCCGGCACTCTAACCAACTGAGCTACACCCGCGTTTCCCGGCCGTGACGCGGTGCGTCGCGGCGAGGGGCGTCGTTTAGGCGGGGGTGGTCTGATGTGTCAAGCAACCAATCGCGCCACCG
>JBBRFV010000082.1:0-8680 GCA_038241335.1 Caulobacterales bacterium
GACCCAGTAGCCGGCCTTCCCGCTCGGCCACCAAGGCGTGGACGGGTTCGTCCGGATCGAACAAGCGGGCCCAGGTCGTCTCGGTGATCGCCGCCGGCAGGGCGGTCGCGCCGCTGCGGCCGTAGAACGCGTTGTAGCCGGCCCAGAGGGGGCGCCACTGCCTGCGATCGTCCTGGCGGAGCGGCCGGACCAGCAGATCGGTCATGCGTCGAACCCCGCCAGCCGGGCGTCCAGTCGGGCGCGCACCGCCGGCCAGTCGTCGTCCAGAACCGCGAACTGGGCCGTGTCGCGGATTCGGCCGGTGAAAGTGATCTTGTGCTTGCGCAGCACGCCCTCGTCGCGCGCGCCCAGCTTGCGGATCGCTGCCTGGCTCCCGGCGTTGACGGCGTCGGTGATGATCTCGACGCGCACCGCGCCGGCCTCGAAGGCATGGGCGAACAGCAGCCGTTTGCAGGCCGGATTGACCGGTCCGCCCCGCACCTCGGGCCGATAAAAGGTCGAACCGATCTCGCAGCGGCGGTAGTCGGGACGAATCTCGTAGAGGCTGGTCGTGCCGACGATCGCCCCGTCCGCCTTGCGGCGCACCGCATAGGGAATGCGCGTACCGGCCGCGAGCGCGGTCATGGCCGAGGCCCACCAGCCGTCGAAATACGGGCCATGGGCAGCGCCGACCATGATGTCCCAGGAGGCTGAATCACAGTCCAGCGCGGGCCGAACCTCGTCCGTCAGCGCGTCGGTGAACGGCTCCAGCCGAACGAACCCGTCCTCGAGCGGCGTAATGGACAGGTCCATGCGGGTCCCGGTCATGCGGCGCCCTCCCGGCGCAGGAAGTCCCGCACGGCGGCGGGGTTCATATCTTTCGCCACGAAGGCCTCGCCGATGGCGCGGGCGAGGATCAGCGTCAGCCGCCCGCCCTCGGTCTTCTTGTCGCCCGCCATCCGTTTCATCAGCCGGTCCGCGCTGAAGGCGCCCACGTGATCCAGTCGGGTCGGCAGGCCCGCCGACGCCAGCGCGGCCTCGACCGTCGTGGCGGCATCCGCCGCGCACAGCCCCGAGGCGACCGAGAAGCGGAAAGCCAGGGCGCAGCCCAACGCCACCGCCTCGCCATGGGTCAGCACCTCGCCATCGAAATCCAGCTCGGCCTCAATGGCGTGGCCGAAGGTATGGCCGAGATTCAGCAGCGCGCGGCGGCCGGCCTCTCTTTCGTCCTCGCCGACGATGGCGCTCTTGATCTCCACCGAGCGCACGACCGCGCGCAGCAAGGCCGCCGGATCGCCCTTCGCTCCTGTCGAGCCTTCGCCCGCCAGCCAGGCGAAGAAGCCGGCGTCACAGATCAGCCCGTGCTTGAGCACCTCGGCCCAACCAGAGCGCAGCTGCCGCTCCGGCAGGGTGGCCAGCAGGTCGATGTCAGCCAGAACGAGCCGCGGCTGGTGGAAGGCCCCAACCAGATTCTTGCCACGAGGCGTGTCGATCGCGGTTTTTCCGCCCACCGAGGAATCCACCTGGGCCAGCAGGGTCGTCGGCGCCTGGACGAAATCGACGCCGCGCATGTAGAGGGCCGCCGCCAGACCGGCCAGATCGCCGATCACGCCGCCGCCCAAAGCGACGATCACGTCCTTGCGGTCCAGTTCAAAGGCCAGCAACCGGTCGATGACCCGCTCCAGCTCGGCGAAGGATTTGGAGCCCTCTCCCGGCGGCACCGTCAGCAGACGGGCCCGGACGCCGGCCGCTTCCAGCGAGGCGAGGGCGGCGGGTCCATGGATCGCCGCCACGGTCGTGTCCGTGATGATCGCCGTGCGACCGCGCGCCAGCGGGGCCATCCGCGCGCCGAGACCGGCCAACAGGCCCCGGCCCACGATGACCTCATAAGGTTCGAACCCTGTGCCGCTGACAGGAATGACGGTGGTCATGCGCCGGCCTCCGCCCAGTAGGCTGCAAGCGCCTCGGCGATCGCCTCGACCGCTTGGGCGTGAGCGCCTCCGGCGACGTCGACCGTCAGGTCGGCCGTGGCGTAGACCGGATAGCGGGCCTCGGCCAGCGCGGTCAGGGCTTCCAGTGGATCGCGGCCGCGCAGCAGTGGCCGGGTGTCTCGGCGCTGGACCCGTTGCGCCACCACGTCCAGCCCTGCCCGCATCCAGACGATGACGGCCCGGGTCTTCAGGACTTCCCGGGTATCGGGGTTCAGCATCGCTCCGCCGCCGGTGGCCAGCACCATCCGCGGCCCTTCCAGCAGGCGCTTGAGCACCCGCGCCTCTCCGGCGCGGAATTCGGGCTCCCCGAGCTTGGAGAAGATGTCCGAGACGGTCATTCCGGCGGCGGCCTCTATCTCGACATCGGCGTCGGCGAACGGCAGCGACAGCCGCCGGGCCAGCCGCCGCCCGACGGTCGATTTGCCCACCCCCATCAGCCCGACCAGGGCTATGGTGCGGTCATGCGCCGGAATCGCCACAGCCTCGGTCATGACCGTCCTTCCCGGGACGGGCGACACGACGGCAATTGGGACGACGACAGGCGCTGCATGGCTCCACAACCCTCTACACGAAGCGTAGCCCCCGCAAAGCGTGCACAGCCGTGACACCGCAGATCGAGGCCTTTCTGGAGATGATGGCGGTGGAGCGGGACGCCTCATCCCACACCTTGTCGGCCTACGCCCGCGACCTCGCCGACGCCGAGGCGGGGGTCCCGAACGGCCTGATGTCCGCCGACGAGACAGCGGTGGAGGGGTGGTACGCCTCTCTGTCGGCGCGGGGGCTGTCGCCCGCGACCCAAGCCCGCCGCCGCTCGGCGGTGCGGCAATTCTATCGCTTCATCCTGGGCGAAGGCTGGCGCTCCGACGATCCGTCCCGGCGGCTGGATGCGCCAAAGCAGGGCCGCGGCCTGCCCAGGACCCTGAGCCGCGACGAGGTCGAGCGGCTGCTGGCCGCCGCCGCCGCCCGTGATGGAGCCGCTGGCCTGCGCCTGGTCGCCCTGACCGAACTGGCCTACGCCTCGGGCCTGCGGGTATCCGAACTCCTCGGCCTGCGGGTCGAGGCGGTGCGGCGCGACCCGGCCTTCCTGATCGTGCGCGGCAAGGGCGGCAAGGAGCGGCTGGCCCCGCTGAACGCCTCGGCGCGCGAGGCGGTGCGCATCTGGCTGGTCGCCCGTGACGGGGGCCGCGCGGAAAAGACGCCGGATAGCCCGTGGCTGTTCCCGTCCAGAGCCGCCAAGGGACATCTGACCCCTCGCCGATTCGCCCAGATGCTGGATGAAGCCGCCGTCGCCGCCGGCCTAGATCCCGCCCGGGTCAGCCCACACGTGCTGCGACACGCCTTCGCAACCCACTTGCTGGAGGGCGGGGCGGACTTGCGTGTGGTCCAGACCCTGCTCGGTCACGCTGACATCGCCACCACCCAGATCTACACGCACGTCGCCACGGACCGATTGGCGCAGGTGGTTCGGGAGAAACATCCTCTTGCGCGGGACGACTGAACCCGTGCTTGCTCCCCGGCGTTGACCCCACTAGGTTCCGCCGCCTTCCGAAGCGCCGCAGGGCGCGCTGAGTATGAAGACGCCTTGATGGCCGCGCACTACCTCGAGTTCGAAAAGCCGATCGCCGATCTGGAGGCGAAGATCGAGGAGCTGAACCTGCTCTCCTCGACGTCCGGATCGTTCGACACCGAGGTCCAAGGCTTGCGCAAGAAAGCCGACCAGTTGCGCCGGAAGATCTATTCCGAACTCGATCCGTGGATGAAGACCCAGGTCGCGCGCCATCCGCAGCGACCGCATTTCGTCGACTATGTCGAAGGCCTGTTCACCGATTTCGTCGAGCTGAAGGGCGACCGCCAGTTCGGCGACGATCAGGCCATCCTGGGCGGACTGGCCCGGTTCCGGGGCGCGCCCGTTGTGCTGATGGGCCAGGAGAAGGGCCACGACACCCAGACCCGACTCACCCACAATTTCGGGATGGCCAGGCCCGAAGGCTATCGGAAGGCCGTGCGGTTGATGGATCTGGCCGAGCAGTACGGCCTGCCCGTCCTGACCTTCGTCGATACCGCCGGGGCCTATCCGGGCCTTGGCGCCGAAGAGCGCGGTCAGGCCGAGGCCATCGCGCGCTCGACCGAGCGCGGCCTGACGCTGGGCGTGCCTTCGATCGCCACCATCACCGGCGAAGGCGGATCCGGCGGGGCCATCGCCATCGCAGCCGCCAGCCGGGTGCTGATGCTGGAGCATTCGATCTATTCGGTGATCTCGCCCGAGGGCGCGGCCGGCATCCTGTGGCGCGACGGGGCCCGCGCCCGCGACGCGGCCATGGCGATGAAGATCACCGGCCCGGACCTGCTCGAACTCAAGATCGTGGACCGGATCATCGGCGAACCGTTGGGCGGCGCCCATTCGGATCGCGAAGCCGCCATCATCGCGGTCGGCGACGTGCTCGAGGAGGAATTGAAGTCGATGGCGGGCCGCTCGCCCCAGCAACTGCGTCAGGACCGGGCTGACCGGTTCTACGCCATCGGCCGACTGGCCTGATCGGTTAACCATTCAGCCACAGGTGTCTGCCAGCGTCGCGTTATGCGGGATTTTCGCCGCGCAAGTCGGTCAGAGTAGGCGTCATGAAGATTGGGGTCGGCGAGGCGTTACGCGAAAGCGCCGTAATCAACCTGGCCGGCGCGGTGACCATGATCGTGGACGACTCGACCTTCGCCCTCGACATCACCGCGAGCGCCTTGCTCGGCTTTGGCATCAAGACCAAATTCGCGTGTCACAGCGCCGCCGAGGCCATGGACATCCTGAAAGAGGAAAGCATCGACCTGTTGGTGGTCGACAGCGAGATGCCGGACATGAACGGCTACGAACTGGTCCGATGGTTACGCAAGTCGAAGCTTGATCCGAACGCCTTCACGCCGGTGATCATGACAGCCGGGCACGTCCGGCGGTCCCGGGTGGCTGAAGCCCGCGACTGCGGCGCCAATTTCGTCGTCACCAAGCCGTTCAGCGCCGCCAGCCTGCTGGAGCGAATCGTCTGGGTCTCTCGCGACACCCGTCCCTTTCTCGAAGTCGGCGGCTATTTCGGGCCGGATCGTCGGTTCCGGTCCGACGACTCGCACAAGGGTGAAGAGCGTCGGGCCGACAGAGTGAAGCGCGCCGAATTCGACGCCAGGAAAGCGGCGGCGGCGGCCGAAAACGAGGGGTCCGCGGCATGACGGTCATCACCCACGCCCGACGTACATCCAGACTGTCGAAGATCATCAACGCGGCCGGCGGCGTCAGCATCGGCGTCGCCCTCACCCGCGCCCGCGCCAATCTCGAGGTCTTGCGCCCGCGCGGCCTCGAGGAGTTGGCCACGTGCATCGCGGAGCTGGAGGCCATTCAGCCGGCCGTCGGTGGAGACGACTCAGCGGTGCTCGCAAAGGTCTATCACGCCGCAAACGGCGTGATAGACGCCGCAGGCCCGTTCGAACTGCACGACATCTGCGCCGTTGCGTCGGGCCTCTGCGACCTGGCCGACGCCGCCACCGCCGAACGCCGCTTCGACTGGCGCGTCTTGCCGGTGTGCGTCCAGTCGCTGCGGCTGCTCATGACCCTTCCAGCGGACGCCGTCGACGGACGGGCGACGGTCAGGGCCAATTTCGACGACATGGTCAGCCGAAAGCTGTCTCAGGCCGGCTGACGGTCGCTCCGGGCCCCACGCGTCTGTTTGCGCCAAAGCGAGGCGTACTCCCCGCCCAGATGCGCGACCAGTTCGTGGTGAGCGCCGCGTTCCACGATCCGTCCGGCTTTCAACACCAGGATCTGGTCGGCGTCGGCGATGGTCGACAGCCTGTGTGCGACCACCAGGGTGGTGCGACCGCTGCGGGCCTTGCGGAGGGTCCTCTGGATCGCCGCTTCGGTGCGGCTGTCCAAGGCGCTGGTCGCCTCGTCGAGGATCAGGATGCAGGGATCGGCCAGCAGCGCGCGGGCGATTCCGACGCGCTGACGCTCGCCGCCCGACAGTTTTAGTCCGCGTTCGCCGACCATGGTCTCCATGCCCTGCGGCAGTTGGCGGACGAAGTCGGCCAACTCGGCCGCCTCGGCCGCAGCCCAGATGGCGGACTCGTCGGCGTCAGGTCGGGCGAATCCGATGTTGGCCCTCAGGGTGTCGTTGAACAGCGCCACGTCCTGCGGCACCAGGGCGACGGCGGCGCGCAACGACTGCTGCGTCACGCTGCGGATGTCGTGGCCGTCAATCAGGACCTGGCCGGTCTGGGGATCCAGCAGCCGCAGGGCCAGTTTGACGATGGTCGACTTGCCGGCCCCGGACGGGCCGACCAGCGCCGTCGTCGTGCCCGGTGCGGCGAAGAAGCTGACGTCCTCCAGTCCATTGGCGCGGGCGTCATGGCGGAAACCCACGTCCTGGAAGGCCAGCGAGGCGCCTCGCGTGTCTACCGGGCGCGGGAGGGCCAGCGCGCCGGGGGCGTCGGCCACCTGCGGTGTCTGGCGAGTCACCTTGAGCATCTCCTCCATGTCTATGAAGGACTGGCGGATTTCCCGGTAGGCGAAGCCGAGGATGTTCAGCGGAGCATAGAGGGACAGCATAATCAGGACGGCGGCCGTGACGTCGCCGGGTCCCATCCGTCCGGCCGCCGCCTCGAAGCCAGCCATAACCGCCATGATCCCGAGGCCTACGTTCATGATCCCGGCCTGCATGATGTTCAGCAGGGCCAGGGAGCTGTTCGCCTTCAGCGCGGCGCGGGTATAGTCGCCCAGCGCCTGGTCATAGGTCCGGGCCGCGCGGGCCTCGGCGCCGAACGACTTGACGGTCTCGTAGTTCAGCAGGGCGTCCACCGACACCCCGGCCGCCTCGGTGTCAGCGGCGTTCATCTCGCGACGGTGCTCAAGCCGCCAATTGGACAGGGCGAAGGTCGAGGCCGTGTAGACCGCCACCACAGCCACCGCTACGGCGCCGAACCGCCAGTCGTACTTCCCTCCCAGCACCCCCGCCGCCAGCACCAGCTCAACGGCCGTGGGGACCAGGTTGAAGGCGAGGATGCGCAGCAGGAAGTCCACCGCGCGCGAGCCCCGGTCCATGGTCCGCGACAGGGCGCCCGAGCGCTTGGTCTGGTGAAAGTCCAGCGACAGGCTGAGAGCGTGAGCAAAGGTCTCGGTCGCCGTGGCTCGCTGGGCCGCAGACCGCACCGGAGCAAAGACGACGTCAGACGCGTTGGGTGCGATCGCCGACAGCAGACGCACCAGCGACCAGCCGACGGCGAAGGCGGCGAAGCCCCAGCCGACCGCGACCGCAGTCCCCTGCCCCACGGCCAGACGATTGACCGCCGCGCCGAGCACCAACGGCGCCAGCACGCCCAAGGCCTTGCCGCCCAATGTCATGGCGATGGCGGCCGCGAGCCGAAGCTTCAACTGGGGCGCATTCGAGCGGCGAACCAGACCGATCAGGTCGGCCAGCGCCTTCCACGTCGGCGGGCCGTCGGCCGCCGCCGCCGTCGTTCCGGCCTGGGCCGCCTTCGCTATCGGATCCCGTCGGTTGCCGGACCGCTCACCACGCATCGCCATGCAAAGTGATATGGACCGCGCCGCCGCCCACGCAAAGGGTCAGCCGCCGCGACCGCCGTGCTTCGCGTATTCCAGCCGGGCGATGGTGCGGTTGTGGACTTCGTCAGGGCCGTCGGCGATGCGCAGGGTGCGGACCATGGCGTACATCTCGGCCAGCGGCGTATCGGCCGAAACCCCGGCGCCGCCAAAAGCCTGGATGGCGTCGTCGATGATCTGCAGCGCCATGCGCGGCGCGGCCACCTTGATCTGGGCGATCTCGGACTTGGCGTTCTTGGCCCCGCCGTTGTCCATCATCCAGGCAGCCTTAAGCACCAGCAGTCGGCACATTTCGATCTGGGTGCGGGCCTCGCCGACGCGCTGTTCCCAGACCGAGTGCTCAGCCAGCGACTTGCGGAAGGCCGTGCGGCTCAGCAGGCGTGCGGTCATCAGCTCCAGCGCCCGTTCGGCGGCGCCGATCACCCGCATGCAGTGGTGGATACGGCCCGGCCCGAGGCGCCCTTGGGCGATCTCGAAGCCCCGCCCCTCCCCGGCGATCAGATTCCCGGCCGGCACACGGACGTTCTCAAGCACCACCTCGGCATGGCCAATGGGTCGCTCGTCGTATCCGAACACTGTCAGCATGCGCTCGATGCGGAAGCCGGGCGCATCCGTGGGGACGATGATCTGGGACTGCTGGGCGTGGGTCGCGGCGTCCGGGTCGGTCTTGCCCATGACGATGCTGACCGCGACATTGGGGTGACCCATATTGGTCGACCACCATTTTCGACCGTTGATCACGTAGTCGTCGCCGTCGCGGACGATGCGGGTCTGGATGTTTGTGGCGTCCGACGAGGCCACCTCGGGCTCGGTCATCAGGAAGGCCGAGCGAATCTCTCCGGCCATCAGCGGCTTGAGCCAGCGGTCCTGCTGGGCCGCGTTCCCGTACATATGGAGCACCTCCATGTTGCCGGTGTCGGGCGCGCTGCAGTTGAACACCTCGGCCGACCACAGGGCGCGGCCCATCTGTTCAGCCAGCGGCGCGTACTGCAGGTTCGTCAGACCGGCACCGAATCGCCCGGGCAGGAACAGGTTCCACAAGCCGGCAGCCCGGGCGGCCTGCTGCAGTTGGGCAACCACCGGAGGTGGACCCCATTCGCCCTGGCGGCCGGCCTGC
>JBBRFV010000083.1:0-8627 GCA_038241335.1 Caulobacterales bacterium
AAGGCGTCGAACGCGTCATCGAGGTCATACCGGTCATCTTCCCCTCCCAAGGTTGATCGATGGGCGGAGAATGGTCCGAAAACGCGGTTACGGCAACGCTAGCCCGGTTCGCCGCCGTCCATCGACGCCCGCATCGCCGCCCACCGCTCCAGCCGTTCCTTCACCTTGGCCTCATGCCCCTCGCCCGTCGGGGCGTTGCGGATGTGGGCGGGCGGCATGAAGGAGCCGGTTTCGTGGGCCGCCTTTTTCGCCGCCTTGAAGGCTTCATAGACCCCGACCGACTTGGGCGCCGTGGCCAGGTGGACCACGGCCTGGGCCAGGGCCAGTTCGCCCTCGGGGCTGCCGAGAAAGTCGTACGCATCCTTGGCGGCGTTGGCGACAAGGAGGGACAGCGGATCGGCCTCGCCGATGTCCTCGACCGCCATGCGCACGATGCGGCGGGCCAGATAGAGCGGATCCTCGCCGCCGTTCAGCATTCGCGCCAGCCAGTAGAGGGCGGCGTCAGGGTCCGATCCACGAACCGATTTATGCAGCGCGGATATGAGGTTGTAGTGCTCTTCTCTACTCTTGTCATAGGCGGGCGCACGCTTTTGCAGGACCCCGGCCAAGGCCTGGACGTCCAACGGTTCGTCCGAGGTCAGGTCGAACAGCACCTCGGTCATGGTCAGCAGGTAGCGGCCGTCGCCATCCGCGAGAGCCAGCAGGGCCTGACGCGCCTCGGTCGTCAACGACAGGGTCTTGCCCTCCTGCGCTTCCGCCCGAATCAACAGTTGATCCAACGCCGCGTCGTCAAGCCGCTTGAGGACATAGACCTGCGAGCGCGACAGCAGGGCGCCGTTCAGCTCGAACGACGGGTTCTCGGTCGTGGCCCCGACCAGGGTGACGATCCCCTCCTCGACGAACGGCAGGAAGCCGTCCTGCTGGGCGCGGTTGAAGCGGTGGATCTCATCGACGAACAGCAGGGTGGACTGGCCCGCGGCGCGGCGCATGCGGGCGGCCTCAAAGGCCTTCTTCAGATCGGCGACGCCGGAGAAGACGGCGCTGATCTGCTGGAACTGATAGCCGGCGGCCTGGGCCAGCAGGCGGGCGATGGTGGTCTTGCCGGTGCCCGGCGGCCCCCAGAGGATCATCGAACCCAGACGCCCGGCCTCGACCATGCGCCGGATCGGCCCGCCGGGGCCGAGCAGATGGTCCTGGCCCACCACCTCGTCGAGGGTGCGGGGGCGCAGGCGGTCGGCCAATGGGGCGTCAGGGGGATGGATGCCGGAGGCTTCGAACAGGTCGGTCATGCGGGTCCAGAGATAGCCGTTCGCAGCCGCCATTTCACGCGTTAGTGTGCGCAGAGCCCAAGGAGATTCCGCCATGGCCGACGACTTCAACGCCCAGGGTCCGACCGGGGGCGTGACCCCGCACCTGACCATCCCGTCGCGCGGCGGCCAGGCGGCGGCGGAGTTCTACACCCGGGCCTTCGGGGCCGAGGAGCAGAGCCGCCATCTGGCCGAGGACGGCGAGCGGCTGATGCATTGCCACCTGCGCATCAACGGCGGCAGCGTGATGATCAATGACGAGTTTCCGGAATGGACCGGCCAGCAGGACGTGCAACCGGCCGGCTTTACCCTGCATCTGCAGGTCGATGACGCGGACGAATGGTGGACGCGCGCCCTGTTGGCCGGGGCCGAGCCCTTGATGCCGCTCGAGGACCAGTTCTGGGGCGACCGCTATGGCCAGGTGCGCGACCCGTTCGGGCACAAATGGTCGATCGGATCGCCGGCGAAGGCCTGAACTCAGGGCCTCGCCGCCGCCTCGCCCGCCAGCCGCGCCGCCAGCCCCGCCCGCGCCCGTTCCGCATAGGCGTGGCAGGCGTTGGGGTCGATGACGGGATTGGGCGTAACGCCGGCCTCGACCGCCGCCAGCTTGACGTCGCCGCCCGAGTTGTCCGGATGGGCCGAGATCAGGACGTCGCAATCCAGCCGGTCGACCCGGGCGATGGAGGCGCGAAGGGTCTCGGTCACCTCGGGATGGCCGCTGTAGGTGAAGGGATCGGCCGCGACGGCGTTCAGGCTGGAGGCGAAGACCATCGACTTGCAGCCGGCCTCGCCGCAGGACGTCCACGTCCAGCTGGCGCTGCCGGGGGTGTGGCCCGGCGTGGGGACCATGCGCACGGTGACCGTTCCCAGCGTCAGGGCCTCGCCCTCGGCGAGGCCGCGGGCGTCGGCCACGGCCGGCATGGCGTGGATCTCGCTGGCCTGCGGGTCTTCGTCGAGCACGCGGCCGGCGCGCAGGGCCTCGGCTCCCGCCGGGCTGGCGACGACCTGTGCGCCGCTGTCCCGCGCCAGGGCGGCGATCCCCCCGGAATGGTCGAAATGGGCCTCGGTGTTGAGGACGTAGCGAATGTCCTCCACGCGGAAGCCGAGCCTGCGGATGTTGGCCTCGATCATCCCCACCGTCTGCGGCAGCGCGCCGTCGATCAGGATCAGGCCGTCACCGGTGTCGATCAGCGCGAGGCTGAGCGTGGCGGTGCCCACGAAATATGTATTGCCGTAGATGTGGACCGGCGCCCGGGGCTTGAGCCAGTCGGGGTTGTTGGGCGGAATGGAGCGGGTCAGTGGATCGTCGGCGTCGGGCGCGGCCTGAAACAACAACGACAGGCCGACTGCCAGGGCGGCGACGATCATGGGAAACTCCGTTTTGCCGGACTAGCGTACCACGCCGCTGAGCCGCTGGCCGCCGCGATTGATGGTGACCTCCGAGCCCCGCGGCACCGACGCCAGCTGGGCCGCCGAGGTGACGGGCCGGCCGTTCACGGCGGTGACGACGTCGCCCTGGCGGAAGCCGTTGGCTCGCGCATAGCTATCGCCGGACACGCCACCGATGATCACCCCCGAGGCGAAGGGATCGCCGCCGAGGCTGTCGGCGAGGGCCGGATTGAGGGCCAGCACCTGCGCGCCCGACAGGGATCCAGCCTGAAGGGTGACCGCCCGCTTCAGGTCCGCGTCGCCCGGCAGGCGCTGGATGCCGGCGTTGACGGTCTCGGGCCGGCCGTCGCGCAACAGCGCCACCGCCACGTCCTGGCCCGGGTCATGCAGGCCGACGCGGAAATTCAGCCCGCCCTGGTCGTTGATCGCGGTCCCGTCGACGGCTGTGATGACGTCGCCCGGATGGATGCCGGCGCGAGCTCCTGGACCGCCCGGGTAAACCTCGGTGACGACAATCCCCTGCGGCCGGTCGAAGCCGAGGCTGCGGGCGATGTCAGCCGAGACCGTGTCGCCCTTCACCCCCAGCCAGGCGCGAACCACGGTGGTGGCCCCGCCGACGGCGTTATCGACCACGCGCCGCACCTGCGAGGCCGGAATCGCGAAACCGACGCCCGACGACGTGCCGGAACGTGAGAAGATGGCCGAATTGATGCCGATCAGGTCGCCATCCATGTCGACCAGCGCACCACCTGAATTGCCCGGATTGATGGCCGCGTCGGTCTGGATGAAGGAACCGCTGTCGGAAATGTTGGTCTCGGTCCGGTTCAGGGCCGAGATGATGCCGTTGGTGACCGTCTGACCGACGCCGAACGGGTTGCCGATGGCCAGCACCAGATCGCCGACCTCCTGCTGTTCGCGATCGTCGATGGTCAGGGTGGGCAGGTCGTCGGACACCCCGTCCAGCTGGAGCACGGCGACGTCGGAACGTTCGTCGGCCAGCACCACATGGGCGGCGAATTCGCGGCGGTCGTTCAGGGTGACCTTGATCTCGCTCATGCCCTGGATGACGTGATTGTTGGTCACCACCACCCCCGTGGCCCGCACGATCACGCCCGAGCCGATCGAGCCGACCTGCTGGGTCCGCGGACCCTGGCCGAACATGGCCCAGAAGGGATCCTGCACCTGCTGCACGCCCCGCGCGGCGATATTGACCACGGCGGGCGCGGCGGCTCGGACTACCGGGGCGAAGCTGGACTTCATCTCCATGGCGCTGCGCGGCGCGACGCGGTCGGCCGGGACGGAGAAGGCGCCCTCTGGGTTTTGGACCTGGGCCTGGGCCGCGCCGGCGCATCCGGCGGCGAGAACGAAGGCGGCGACGATCGCGAGCGGGCTGGTCTTCATGGCGGTCCAGTCAGGCTGAGGGGTACCGGCGCATCTCGCTACGCCATTTGGACGGGATCATGGCGACCCGCGACGACCGAAACGCGACCTTGCCAAACCTTAATGCCCCGCCGCCTTGCGTCCCGGCCCGGCGCAAGGTCAAGCTGACGGCATGAACGCTGTGATCGAGACTCGTGGGCTGACCAAGACCTACGGAAGCGTGCGCGCGCTGGACGGGCTGGATCTGTCGATTCCGCGCGGGGGCGTTTATGGCGTGCTGGGACCCAACGGGGCCGGCAAGTCGACCCTGTTCCGCATCCTGCTGGGCCTGATCCGGGCCTCGGACGGGTCGGCGAAGGTGATGGGCGGCGGCGTCGGCGACGTCGCCGCCATGCGTCGCATGGGCTCGATGATCGAGACGCCGCGGTTCCCGCCCTTCATGACCGCGCGGCAGGTGCTGGAATGGCTGGCGCGCGAGCATGGGGCCAGGGCCAGCGCCGATATTCCCTATAGGATGGACCGCGTCGGCCTGGTCGAGGCGGCGGATCGCAAGGTGCGCGGCTTCTCGGTCGGCATGCTGCAGCGGCTGGGCGTCGCCGCAGCGCTGATGAGCAAGCCCGAGCTGGTCATCCTCGATGAGCCGACCAGCGGCATGGAACCCCCCGGCATCCAGGAGATGCGGGCCCTGATCCGCAGCCTGGCCGACCAGGACGGCGTCACCGTCATCCTCGCCAGCCACCAGCTGCTGGAGGTCCAGCGCGTCTGCGACCGGGTCGCCATCCTCAACAAGGGCAGGCTGGTGCGCGAGGGCGCGGTCAGCGAACTGACTGCGGTGGGTGAACGCCTGCGCCTGTCCTTGACGCCCATGGCGGCGGCCCTGTCGGTGCTGGGCGCCAAGGGCGCGGTCGAGGGCGACGCCGTCCTGGCCGACATCAAGCGGGCCGAGGGGCCGGCGCTGATCAAGGCCCTGGTCGAACAGGGCGTCGAGATCACCGAGGCGCGCTGGGTCGGGACCGATCTGGAGAGCATTTTCTTCACCGAGACGGGCGCCGTCCATACGCCGGAGTCCGACCATGCTGGCTGACGCCATTCGCGCCGAGGGCTACCGCCTCTCGAAGAACCGCACGGCCCTGTTCTGGAGTCTGCTGTTCGTGCCCGTGATGGCGGTGGTCATCGGGGCGCTGAGCAACGTGTTCCTCAAGGCCAACGAGGCCAAACTGGCGGCGGCGGTTCACGGTCCGCCAGGACTGAAGCTGATGCTGGCGGGCGGGCCGCTGGACCTGGGCGCCGTGCTGGTCGAGGCGGCCGGCAATCTGGCCAATCCGGCCGTGTTGCTGTTCGTCCTGATCGGCGCGGCGACCATCTACGCCGGCGACTATCGCTGGGAAAGCTGGCGGCTGATCAGCGCGCGCAACAGCCGCACCAATCTGCTGCTAGGCAAGCTGGTCACGGTGGCGTGGCTGGCGTTGGCGGCCATGGCCCTTTTCCTCGCCGCGGGGTTGGTCGAGAACCTGATCAAGGCCGGAGTCTTCCACCGCGCCCTGACCTTCAGCATGGAAGGCAAGGCCGTGGGCCAGTTCTTCGCCTACGCCGGCCTGTCGTGGCTGCGCGTCATCCAGTTCACGATGATGGGGTTGCTGGCGGCGGTAGCGACACGATCGCTGCTGGCGGCGCTGTTCGTCCCCATGGTGTTCGGCGTGGCCCAGTTCTTCAGCCCGCAGATGCTGATGCCGGCCGGCGTTCTGCCCGATGCCTGGTTGTCGCTGCTGGTCAATCCGGGCGCCGGCGTCGACGCGATCAAGGCGATGATCGAGGGCGGCCCGGCCGCGGCGGCCCTGCCCGCCGGTCTGGCGCTCAAGGCCTGGGTCAGCCTGGGTCTGTGGACCGCAGTTCCTTTGGTCGGGGCCGTGGCCTGGTTCAAGGGACAGGACCTGTCGAAGGAATAGCGCCTACAGCCGCTTTTCCATCCAGACATTGCAGCGGGCGTAGGGCGTCTGCCGGGGCGGCAGGTCGACGAAGCCGAAGCGGCGGTACAGGGCGATGGCGTGGGTCTGGGCGCTGTTGGTCTCCAGATACAGATGCGGCGCGCCCGAAGCTCGCGCGGCGGTCTCGCAGACCTCCAGCAGCCGCCAGCCGAGGTTCAGGCCTCGCGCCGCCTCCATGACGGCCATCTTGCCGACCTCGTAGCCGCCGTCGGCCATGGCCATCAGCGAGCAGCAGCCGACCGGCTGTCCCTCCCGCTCGGCGATGAAGATGACGCCGCCCCTGTCAAGGATCGCGCCCTGCGGGTCGCCGAGCACCAGCTGGTCCTTGGGCTCGAGCGCGTAGCCGCCCGCGATCAGCCAGTCCTGGTTGAGCCTGCGCCAGGCGAGGGCGTGGTCGGGACGGTAGGGGACGATGTCGATGTCGGTCACCGGACGCGGCGGCGTTCCGGCCGGCAGGGCCAGATATCGATCATGCCGTCCCGCACGCGTCGCCATTCACAAAGACGATCTCAACCCGCATGCCCTGGTCGGGGGCGGACTCGACGTCCATCCGGGCGCTCCCGTTCTGCAGAAGCGATCGGACAATCAGGGCCGACAGTTTGCCCGGCTTGGGCCACGCATAACCGGGTGGCAACCCTACACCGTCATCCGCGACGACGATCCGGCAGCCCCCGGCCCCGTCGGTCTTGCTGTGCAGGGTGATCGCACCGCCATCCTTACCCTTGAAGGCGTGCTTCAGGGTGTTGGTCATAAGCTCGTTGACGACGAGCCCCACGGGCATGGCGACATCGAGGGACACCATCCAGGTATCGACCTGCAGATCGAGGTGGATGCCCTCCACCGCGTGGGCGCGCATGACCGCCGATGCGATCTCGCTCAGATAGATTCCGAGATCGACCTCGTCGTTCGCGCTCTCGCCCAGGGCGCGGTAGAGCAGGCCCAGCGCCTCGACGCGACCGGCCAGTCGATCGAACCCTTCGCCGGTCGTGATGTCCGAGACCCCCCGCGCCTCGACCCTGATCAACGCGGTGATCATCTGGAGATTTTTTCTGACCCGGTGCTGGAGCTCCTTGAGCTGGGTGTCCTTCTCCCGGACCTGCTCCTCAAGCTGTTCGAGGATCGAAGGAATACGGGGGGCCGCCGCGACGAGCGCCACCAGTCTGAACGCCGGCCGACCCTCGTCGTCCTCGATGAGGCTCGACCAGGCGTCGACCATCATATCCAGCTGGTCATGGGGCATGTGGAAGGCGCCGAGATAGTCGGCGCCGTCGGCGATGGCCTGACCCAGGGAAGGCCCCTGGTCCTCACCGAGGGACTGGCCCGGAAGGGCCTGCCACCCCTCGCCGAGGATCGTCGTATTCAACTGGCCCGACAGACGCTCGAACTGGTGATTGGCGTAGATCACCCTCTCGACCGGCTCGAGTTCCGAGACCGCCACGGCGATCGGTATCTGGTCGAGGAACTGTTTGAACCGGTCCTGCTCGAGAGCGACCGACAGATCCGAACTGTCGATACTGACGGGGGATTCTGTCGAGGACATCAATCTTACCAGGGCGCCCAACCGGAACACGGCTGCTTACAGGCCTGTCTAGAGGGTTCGCGCAGCTTAGGCCACATATCAGCCGCCCCCCTTGTCGGGAGACGAAGGCCGACGAAAAAGGGCGGTCCGCTGTGCGCGGACCGCCCTTCCTCAAGCCCCGGACGAGGAAGCGTGCTTACGCTTCTTCGTCGCCCTCGATGGCGTAGACCGGACCCGAATCCATGCCCTTGGCGTCGACGTCGCGGTCGACGAATTCGATGACGGCCATGGCGGCGTTGTCGCCGTGGCGATAGCCGGCCTTCATGATGCGGATGTAGCCGCCGCTACGGTCGGCGTAGCGCGGGCCGATCGTAGCGAAGAGCTTGCCCACCTGCGGCACGTCGCGGACGGCGCTGATGGCCTGACGACGCGCGTGCAGGTCGCCCTTCTTGGCCAGCGTCACCAGCTTCTCGACGAAGGGGCGCAGCTCCTTCGCCTTGGGAAGGGTCGTCGTGATCTGCTCGTGCTTGATCAGCGACGCAGCCATGTTGGCGAACATGGCGGTCCGGTGTGCGCTCGTGCGACCGAGCTTGCGATAGGCGGCGCCGTGGCGCATCGGGGTCTCTCCTACTCACCCTGGTTTCCACACAAGCGGACCTGGGGTTCTCTCATTCTAACCGCTCCGCGACCCGATCCCGGGTCTTGGGCGGAGGGTTGAAACTAGATCTGGTCGTCGAACTTCTTGGCCAGGTCTTCGATGTTTTCGGGCGGCCAGTTTGGCACGTCCATGCCGAGGCTGAGCCCCATGGTCGCCAGCACTTCCTTGATCTCGTTCAGGGACTTGCGGCCGAAGTTCGGGGTGCGGAGCATCTCGCCTTCGGTCTTCTGAATCAGGTCGCCGATGTAGACGATGTTGTCGTTCTTCAGGCAGTTGGCCGAACGGACCGACAGTTCGAGCTCGTCCACCTTCTTCAGCAGGGCCGGGTTGAACGGCAGGTCGGGCTTGCCGTCCGCCGCTTCCACGGCCTTCTTGGGCTCGTCGAAGGT
>JBBRFV010000084.1:0-8579 GCA_038241335.1 Caulobacterales bacterium
GGACATCTTCTCGATGCCGCCGACCTCGACCGCCTGGCCGGTCGAGCTCTCGACGATGCCGCCATCGCGGTATTCGATCTCGGCCGGCGACACCCAACGGCCGTCGGCCGCGACCCGATAGGTCTCGTGGACCACCATCCCTTGGGTGAACAGGCCGGCGAAGGGCTCGCGGACCGTCATCAGGCCGGCGTCCGACAGGGCGCGGCTGATGAAGCGGGCGTAGAGCAGATGAAGGACGGCGTGTTCGACCCCGCCGATATACTGATCGACCGGCAGCCAGCGGTTGGCCGCCTCGGCGTTGATCGGCTCGGCCGCGGTCGGGTCGGTGAAACGGGCGAAATACCAGCTGGAGTCCACGAAGGTGTCGAGGGTGTCGGTCTCGCGCACCGCCGCGCCATGGCAGGAGGGACAGGCCGTATGTTTCCAGGTCGGGTGGCGATCCAGCGGGTTGCCCGGCTGGTCGAAGGTGACGTCGTGCGGCAGTTCGACCGGCAGCTGATCGACCGGGACCGGAACAACGCCGCAGGCCGCGCAGTGGATCACAGGAATGGGACATCCCCAGTAGCGCTGGCGGCTGACGCCCCAGTCGCGCAGGCGATAGATGGTCGCCCCCTGGCCCAGGCCCGCGGACTCGATGCGCCGGATGGCCTCGGCCTTGGCCGGCTCTATGTCCATGCCGTCGAGGAAGTCGGAATGGAAGATGGAGCCGGGGCCGATGTAAGCTTCTGTCTGGACGTCGAAATCGTCCCCGGCTCCATCTGGTCTCACAACCGGGATAACAGGCAGGTCGTATCTGCGGGCGAAGTCCAGGTCGCGCTGGTCATGGGCGGGACATCCGAAGATCGCGCCCGTCCCGTATTCCGACAGGATGAAGTTGGCGATCCACACCGAGACCTCTCGGCCGTCGAAAGGATGGATGACCTTGAAGCCGGTGTCGAAGCCGATCTTCTCGGCCTGTTCGATGTCGGCCTGGGAGGCGCCGCCCTTGCGGCATTCGGCGACAAAGGCGGCGACCTTCGGATCGGCCTCGGCCAGCTGTTTCGAGATCGGATGATCGGGCGCCAAGCCGAGGAAGGACGCGCCGAACAGGGTGTCGGGGCGGGTGGTGTAGATCTCGACGTCGGCGAAACCGTCCGGCCCCGCGCCGGGGGCGAAGGCCCAGCGCATCTGCAGACCCTTCGAGCGGCCGATCCAGTTCTCCTGCATCAGCCGGACCTTGTCGGGCCAGCGCCCCTCCAGCGTCTTCAGCCCCTCGATGAGGTCGTCGGCGTAGTCGGTGATGCGCAGGAACCACTGGTTCAGCTTGCGCTTCTCGACCACCGCGCCGGAACGCCAGCCGCGGCCGTCGATGACCTGTTCGTTGGCCAGCACGGTGTTGTCGACCGGATCCCAGTTGACGACGCCGTCCTTGCGATAGACCAGGCCGCGCTTGAACAGCTCGAGGAACCAGGCCTGCTGCTTGCCGTAATAGGCCGGGTCGCAGGTGGCGAACTCGCGCGACCAGTCCAGCGACAGACCCAGCAGCTTCAGCTGCTCGCGCATGGCGGCGATGTTGGCCCAGGTCCAGTCGCCCGGGTGAACGCCGCGCTCCATGGCGGCGTTCTCGGCCGGCATGCCGAAGGCGTCCCACCCCATCGGGTGTAGCACGACGAAGCCCTGGGCCCGTTTCGACCGGGCCACGACGTCGCCCATCACATAGTTGCGGGCGTGGCCCATGTGGATGGCCCCGGACGGGTAGGGGAACATCTCCAGCACATAGTATTTCGGCCGACCGGTCGGCGCGACGGGCGCGCGGAAGGCGTCGGCGGCCGCCCAGCGGGCCTGCTGGCGGGGTTCGGCGGTCTTGGGCTCGTAGCGGGCCACGATGGTCCTTCAGGCGTTGGCGGATTGGTGCGTCGCACCAATCCTAGAACAACGCCCGCATGAAAGGGGACCCTTTTCTGGGCCAGGCCGTCCGGCTCGAGCCGAAAAGACGCTGCGCCTCCCAAAAGGCGGGCCAGAAGGACGTCAGGAGCGGGAAATCAGCCGGCGTTGGCGAGGTTGAGCTGACGCGCGCGGGTCAGGATCGCGTTTTCCAGATCGGTCTCGGTCTGGGCGGCGACCGGTGCGCTGGCCCACTGGCCCGAGGCGTCCTTCACTTCCTTGGTGACGGTCACGTTGAGCGCGTCCGCGCGCAGGCGGGTGTCGAGGATGAACACCGTCGCCTTGAAACGCTCGTTCGGCGTCTGGGGATCGCTGTACCAGTCATAGTTGACCACCCCGCCCCAGGGATCGGCGTTGGCCAGCGGCATGAAGCTGAGGGTGTCGAGGGTGGCCCGCCAGAGATAGGCGTTCACGCCGATGCCCGTCTGGCTCGCGCCCTTGGGGGCGGGACGGCCGCCGCCGAACACGTCGCCCACGGTCGGCCCGAAGGGGCGTTCGGCCGAGCATCCGGACACGAGTACAGCCGACGCGATAAGGGCGAGCGCAGCGCCGCGAACCAGGGACATCAAGCCATCTCCGTATCGATCGACGTGCGGCGGACCGTTCCCCGCACCGGCGCTGAGCCCCGAGGGCGGACGCGCGAGGCTCTATAACACGGCGAAAAGGGGCGATGACAAGGCGAAGTCGGACGCCGCCGCCACAGACTCGCCCGCAGCCGGCCCCGGGCCGTGACGCTCGCGCCACAGGAGTCTTCCGAGTCGACCGGAACCCGCCGTTTATGGCTACGTTTCGTTGACCGGGCGAGCCTGCGGTGTCTAATCGTCGGCGGTTCACGGTCTTTCGACCGGTTCAGGGACCGAGCGGCGTGAGAAGACGCCGCGCAAAAGGGCAGGACATGCGTTCAGGCGCCGTCATCGCTGGGCTTGTGGCCGGACTGGCCGTCTTTGCCATGGCCGACGTCGCGGCGGCGCAGACCGCGCGCGGCCGGGCCCCTGCCGTGTCGCTGTCCGAGGCCAATGCGGCCCGATCCGCCGTTCCCGCCGCCCCGTCCAGCCGTCTGCGCTTCACCGAACGCGGCCGTTGGGGCCTCGATCTGAATCTCAGCCAGCCCGTGGGTCGCGAGAGCGACCTCGGCGACGTCGAGGCCGGCGCCTATTACCGCGTCAATCCCCGCCTGCGCGTCGGCGCCACGGCGGGTCTGGCCGAGCCCGATCTCGATCCGGCCCGCGCGCCCCAGACCGACCGCCGCGCGGCGCCGCGTTTCCGGCTTGAGTCGATTTTCAAATTCTAGCCTTCAGGCGGGCCTGAAGGCCGCCTGGACCGCCCCCACGCCCGCGAGTCCGCAGGCGCCCGAGCCGATCAGGCCCGGCGCTGTTCCCGCGTCGATTCCGCCAAGCGCATAAACCGGACGGGGCGCGGTCCTAACCAAGGCGGCAAACGCCTTGAGTCCCAGAGCGGGCCGAACCGCCGAGGCCCCCCCTGCGGCGAGCACAGGCGACAGAACGAGGGCGGCGAGCCCCGACGACTTTTCCAGCGCCTCTGCGGAATGCACCGCCCCGGTAAGCCGCCAGTCCGGCCGGGCGAGGGTCATTGCGTCCGCATGGTCCAGCGCCCGTTCGGGCAGGTGCACGCCGTCGGCCCCGACCCTCTCGGCCAGTTCAGCGTCGAGGCCGATCAGCAGCAGGCTGTCGCGACCGGCCGTGACTTCGCGCAGGCGCAACGCCGTGTCGTGGGCGTCCGGCGCTCCGAAAGCGCGATAGACCACCCCCGATCCGGCCGGAAGGCGGGCCGCGGTCTCCCACGGGCGAGGGGTTCGTTCGGGATCGGTGAAGAAGAGCAGCGGCGGCAGGTTCGGGGCCGGTCGCCCGACCGCGCGGCTGACTTTGGCCGCGTCCCGTGCGAGGACGCAGGCGACCTCCCACAGGATTTCGGCGTCCGTCCGGCTCATGACCCCCTCATCCCCTGATCCCGCCGTCCCGTCCAGCCTCGGCGGCCGGCTGGCCGCCGTGCACCGCCGGATCGCCGCGACCGCCCTCGCCGCGGGGCGGGACCCGAGCGGGATCGTGCTGACGGCGGTGACCAAGACCCAGCCCCCCGAGGCGATCGACGCCATCCTGGCCGCCTGCCAGAGGGTTTTCGGTGAGAACCGGGTGCAGGAGGCGGATGCGCGCTGGCGGGACCGCCGCGTCGCCCTGCCCGACCTGGAGCTCCGCCTGATCGGCCCGCTGCAGACCAACAAGGCCGCCGACGCCGTGGCCTTGTTCGACGTGATCGAGACCGTCGACCGGGAGCGGCTGGTCGAGGCCCTGGCGACGGCGGCGCAGAAGGCCGGCCGTGCGCCCAGGGTGCTGGTCCAGGTCAACACGGGCGCCGAGCCGCAGAAGGCCGGCGTGCTGGCTGCGGGGGTCGACGCCCTGGTCGATCGGGTCCGCGCCCTGGGCCTGACGGTGGAAGGCTTGATGTGCATTCCGCCGGTCGGCGAGCCGGCCGGCCGGCATTTCGCCCTGCTGGCTGATCTCGCGGCCCGGAACGGCCTGGGCGTCCTGTCGATGGGGATGAGCGGCGACTATGAGACCGCCATTCGCTTCGGCGCGACCCATGTTCGGCTGGGTTCGGCCCTGTTCGGGGAACGAAATCGACCCGAAACACCCTCTAGTGACGGAAAACAGCCCCGCTGAACGGTCGCGCCCTTGGCGTAGGCCCCAAGCCTCGCCATTCTTGCAGACATGCCCACGCCCAAGACCATCCTGATCATCGACGACGACGACGACCTGCGAGAGGCCCTGGCCGAGCAGTTGGCGCTGCATGAGGCCTTCCGGCCGGTGCAGGCCGCGACCGCGACCGAGGGCGTGAGGATGGGCCGCGAGATTCGCGCCGATCTGATCCTGCTGGACGTCGACCTGCCCGACATGGACGGCCGCGAGGCCTGCCGCCTGCTGCGCAAGGACGGAGTCTCGACCCCGATCATCATGCTGACGGGCCAGGATTCGGACTCAGACACCGTCCTGGGGCTGGAATCCGGAGCCAACGACTACGTCACCAAGCCTTTCCGCTTCGCTGTCCTGCTGGCGCGGATCCGTGCTCACCTGCGCAGTCATGAACAGTCCGAGGACGCCGTCTTCCGCATCGGCCCCTACGAATTCCGCCCCGCCGCCAAGGTTCTGGTCGATGACAAGGCCAAGAAGATCCGGCTGACGGAGAAGGAAACCAACATCCTCAAATATCTCTACCGCGCGGGGGCCAAGGCCGTGTCGCGCGAGGAACTTCTGACCGAGGTCTGGGGCTACAACGCCGGGGTCACCACCCACACGCTGGAAACCCACATCTACCGGCTGCGCCAGAAGATCGAACCCGAGCCGGGGCAGGCGCGCCTGCTACTGACCGACGCCGGCGGATACCGCCTCCAGCCGTGATCCGTTGGCGTTGGGCCGAAACGGCCTTCCGTATCAGGATCATTCACCGACTCGATGGGGAACGCCTGAATCGGTGCGGGAGGCGTGGGTCGGCCTCGAGATTCCGCCACTGGTCGCGGAGCCGGTGTCGACATTCGGATTCGGCGTCCTGAGTGGGCCATGGAATGTCGTTCCCGACTGATCTCGGGCGTCATCGGACGGGCGAAACCCGTCGCTGGCTATGTTGCCGCAGCGGACACGGCGCTCGCCTGCCTGACGGAGTACGCGCCGGCCGCTGCGGACTGGTGGCGAACCGAGGTCCCCCATCAAGTCAGGTCGGGGGCGCGGTTCGTGTTCGATGAACCGTCCTCACAACGTATTACCTAGACCGCCAGATCGATCGTCACCGGCGCGTGGTCGCTGGGCTGGGTCCAGGCGCGGACGTCGTCGTGGATGCGGGCGCTGCCGGCGGCCACGGCCGGGGTCAGGCCCGGCGAGGTCCAGACGTGGTCCAGCCGCAGGCCGCGGTTCGATTTGCGGAAGTCGGCGGCGCGATAGCTCCACCAGCTGGCCAGTTTCTGCGGCTCGGGAATCTGGTCGCGGACCACGTCGGCGAAGCCGCCGGCGGCCTGGAGCTGGCGCAAGGTCTCGACCTCCAGCGGCGTGTGGCTGACGACCTTCGACATGTAGCGGTGGTTCCAGACGTCGTTCTCGCCCGGCGCGATGTTGAAATCTCCCGCGAGAACCAGCGGCCGCTGCTTGTCGCGTCCGGCCATCTCGTGGGTCAGCCGCGCGTAGAAATCCATCTTGTGATCGAATTTCGGATTCACGGCGCGGTCGGCGATGTCGCCGCCCGCCGGAATGTAGAAATTCTGCACCTCGACGCCGTCGACCATCACGCCGACACAGCGCGCGTGGCCTTCCCGGCAGACATCGAGAACGGGGGCCTCGGCGATCGGCTTGCGGCTGGCGATGGCGACACCGTGCCAGCCCTTCTGGCCGCCGATCTTCAGGTGCGGCAGCCCCATTTCCTCGAAGGCGGCGCGAGGGAACTGGTCCTCCAGGCATTTGATCTCCTGCAGGCACAGGATGTCGGTTCCGCTTTCGGCGACGAAGCGGGCGACCTGATCGATGCGCAGGCGAACCGAATTGATATTCCAGGTGGCGATGCGAAGCATGGGGTGGCTCTAGCATCCTTGTTGGGCCGCGGTCGTGGGCCGTTCGGGACCTCCCGACCGGACGCGAGGCATTTTTGGCGGGCTGCGGTCGTCGGCCCTTCGGGACCTCCCGATCCGACGCGGCCTGGCGCTTCGGGCGCCTCTTGCGCTCAAGCAGCGAGCGACGGCGTCGCGCGCTGTGGCGCCCTGAAGGACGACGCCCAAAAAAGCGCCCGGTCTGGGGGGACCGGGCGCTCAAAGGTTCGTCTCTCTCGCCGCCGGGAAGGGGATGAAATCCGTAGCGGTCAGACCGGCTCCCGCCGATCTGTGACCAAAACGCCACGCTCGGCGAAAAAAGTCAAGATCAGTTTCGGCCGGACCCTCGTGTCGGATCGGCCAACTGGAACAGGCCGGGAGACAGGCCCGAGGCGGGCTGCAGGGTCGTCAGCTGGGTCCGGGTGCGGCCGCCCTGGGCGTCGGTTATGGTCCATTCCTGAAGCCGCAGCGGACTGCCTGCGAAGGCCAGGATCACGGATCCCTGGTTCGGTCGTTGCTGATCGACGGCGGTGATGGCGAAGGCGCCCGACTGCATGCGGGTCACCCGGGTGATCATCACCCCGCGATCCAGGCGAATGTCCCGCGCCAGGAAGGTCGAGAGCGGGGTCAGGCGCAGGGAGACCTGGCGGAAGACGTTCAGGCGCGGGTCGTAACGCTTCACGTTCGACCCGTCGGCCACGACCAGCAGGCCGGCGGGATCGGTGTATTCGAACCGCATCCGTCCGGGCCGTTGCAGCCAGAACCGGCCTTCGCGCCGTTGCGGGCCGCTGGTTTCAACAAAGGTCCCCTGGACCGAGGTCAGGCCCTGGAGAATCGCCCGGGCCTGAACCACGGCGGCTTGATCCAGCGCTGACAGACGGCTGTTCTGCGCGGCGGCAGGCAGGGCGGCGAGGGCCGCCAGGGCGGCGGTTCCGAGTCCGAAGGCGCGGCGTGAGACGGTCATGAGCTTCTCCCGTTCGGGATGGTTGTCGATCAGGGATGAATGCCGGACCGGTCGGGCGAAGGCATGGCCTCAGCCAGACCATATTCCGGCGCTGCGATGAAGCCTTGTTCAGCCTGGCGATGCGGGTGCGGTCCACCAACGCCGCCCCGGCCGGTCCGTTGCCCCGGGGAGGGACGAAGTGTCCGGGCAAAAACCGTGGGACATTTGGACACTTTCGGACACTGTGGATACGTCAAGCTTGGCTCCCCTCTTCCGCAAATCCGGACCGGGAAGAATAGTCCGGTTTCAGAGGGCGCCGGGAATACAGGCCGACGAAACAGGCTTTCCCTTCCGGAACAATACGATGTCGCGCCGAAACAGGAGTGTCTGAAGCCGTGTCAGCCCATCGGCGGGGGGCCGGCGAGGATGTCGCGCTTGCCGGCGTGGTTGGCCTGGCTGACGACGCCTTCCTGCTCCATCCGCTCGATCAGGGAGGCGGCGCGGTTGTAGCCGATCTGCAGGCGGCGCTGGATGTAGGAGGTCGAGGCCTTGCGGTCGCGGGTGACCACGGCCACGGCGCGGTCATAGAGATCGTCGCCGGAGCCGCCGCCGCCCTCGTCGTCGAAGGCCGCATCGCCGTCGCCGTCCGGATCGTCGGTGATCAGGTCCAGATAGTCGGGCTCGGCCTGGCCGCGCAGGTGTTTGCAGACCTCGTCGACTTCCTGGTCGGTTACGAACGGGCCGTGCAGGCGGGTGATGCGGCCGCCGCCGGCCATGTAGAGCATGTCGCCCTGGCCCAGCAGCTGCTCGCCGCCCTGCTCGCCGAGGATGGTGCGGCTGTCGATCTTGGAGGTGACCTGGAAGCTGATCCGGGTCGGGAAATTCGCCTTGATGGTGCCGGTGATGACGTCGACCGACGGGCGCTGGGTGGCCATGATCAGGTGGATGCCGGCGGCGCGGGCCATCTGGGCCAGACGCTGCACCGCCCCCTCGACGTCCTTGCCGGCGACCAGCATCAGGTCGGCCATCTCGTCCATGACGACGACGAGGAAGGGCAGGGGTTCGGGGCGGATCTTCTCGGATTCATAGACCGGGCGGCCCTGGTCGTCGAAGCCGGTCTGGACCGTG